>NZ_JCANQV010000335.1:0-5834 GCF_059553635.1 Candidatus Streptomyces philanthi | reverse complement strand
CGGGCAGGCATGCCGCCACGGCCAGCAACTCGCCCACCAGGTCCCACACTTCCTCCTCCAGCCAGCACTCCAGCCAGCAGGGGAGCCACAGCCGCAGATAGGCGGCCAGTTCCCCGGGCACGCGCCGGGGGTGGCGCCCCCAGTCGGTGAGGTGGAAGACGTCATGGGTGATGCCGTACGCCGCCCTGAGGTCGAGCGTCCAGGGCTCGACGCGCTGCCCGAGGCCGGTCAGGGCGAGGACGGCGGTGGGGTCGGCGTGCTGCGGCAGGCCGATGCGCCGCTCGGCGTTGAGGACGCTGAGCGTACGGGTGTGGTCCTCGCGGGCCACCCGCCAGCCGCGCAGCCGGGTCGTCGTCGCCAGCAGCGCCTCGGTCTCCGCGTGCCGCAGCCCGGTCTGCGCGAAGACGCCGTACAGCTCGACGGGGTGGACGGCCTGCGGTTCACGGCGCGCCAGCTCGGCGAAGAGGCGGCCGCCGCCGGTCTGGTCCCGGGCGAACGCGAACAGCGCGTCCGCGGCCTCCCGTACGGCGTGCCGGGGGTGGGCGGTGCGGACGAGGTGCGTCAGCTCGGCGAGTTCGCCCAGGGGTTTGAGGGTGAGGTCGGGGTCCGCGTCGGCGGTGACGTCCGGTGGCAGCCGGAAGCGGTCGCGCCACCGCGTGAGCCAGGCCAGGCCGGCCTCGGCCAGCCGGTCCAGTCGCGCGGTGTCGTCCGCCTCCCCCGGCCCGGTCACGGCGTGTGCCCGGAGAAGCGCCGGGCGGCGACCAGGTGCAGCGTCACCCGGGGGTCGTCGCCCCCCAGGTGCCCGACGAACGCCAGCCCGTTGTCCAGGCCCAGCGTCGGCGGTGTCCCGGGCAGCCGGGCCAGCCAGCGGCCCAGGCCCGCCGCCTGCATCCAGTCGCGGCGGCGTACCGCGCGCACGAACCCGCGGGCCAGGTCGTCGGTGCGCCGGGCCAGCGCGTCGGGCAGCGCCGACGGCAGTCCGGGCAGGGCGAGCGCGGCCAGTTGGGACGCGCGGTGGGCGAACCTCGGCCAGGGGTCGTCGTCGATCCACGCCACCTCCGCCTCCGGCGGCCGCGGCCAGCGGTGCGTGCCGGCGGGCAGATACACGTGCGCGGCCTCGACGAGGCCCCGGTAACTCCAGGCCGACACCGCGGAGGCGTCCGCACCCGGCGGAAACCCCTCCAGTGCGGCCAGGACGAGTTTGACGTCCTCGCTGTCGGGCGGCCCGGCACGGCGGTCCAGCGCGTACGGGGCGAGCGCGTCGGCGCCCAGGACCCGCACGGTGGCCGGTGCCGTGTCGTCACCCTGCCGCAGCACCCGCGACAGGGCGTACGGTTCGCCCTCGCCCCGGAGGGCGAGGGCGATCCCGTTGGCCGCATCGGCGATCACGGCGCTCAGTGGGAGGGCTCCCGGCGCCTGCTCGGCCAACGCGTGCCCCTCAGCGGGTTTCCGTCTTGGGGCGCGGGGTCGGCGGCGCGGCCAGCAGCAGTGCGGCGAGAAGTGCCGCGCCCGCGCATTCACGTGAGTCTCGGAAGACGCCGTCCGGCTCGGTGGAGTCCAGCATGCCCTCGACCTCCGCGGCGAGGTGCAGCGTCTCGACCGGTGCGGTGCGGTCCTTCACCATTGGGATCATCTCCTTCCACGGTTGCGACTTCAGAGTTGCATCCGTCAGATGAGCCCGCAAATGGAAGAAAACCGGGGCGAATCGGGTGGCCTGCTCGTCAAGCCCCGCCGGTCAGCCGAGACCTGTCCGGGCGCCGCCCGGCCGGTACACGTACGGCGTGGTCGTCCCGAGCGCCGCGAACCCCAGCCGCTCCAGTACCGGGCGGCTCTCCTCCGACGCGTCGACCTGAAGGAACCGGTACCCGCGGTCCCGCGCGACCGCCGCGCGGCGCGCCACCAGCGCCCGGTACAGGCCCTTGCCGCGCCAGGCGGGCAGCGTGCCGCCGCCCCACAGTCCGGCGAAAGCGGACCCCGGCCCGAGTTCCAGCCGCGCCGCCGACACCGGACGCCCCTCGCTGACCACGACGAACAGCGCGAGGCCGTCGGGATGTTCGGCCAGTTGGGTGAGGAGCATGTGCCGCAATCGCTCCCCGCGGTCACCGAACACCTCCGCGTGCACCCGCACCATCAGCTCCACCCCGGACGGACCGGTCACCTCCCGCAGCTCCGCGCCGTCCGGCAGCCGCACCTCCGGGGCCGCCTGGCCCGCGGCCTCGGCCACCATCACCGTCTCCGCCGGTTCGGGTACGAACCCGGCGGCCCGCAACCGGGCGCCCAGATCGGCGGGACGGTCGTGACCGTAGAGCTTCCACTCGAACTCCTGTCCGAGCGCGTCGAAGTGGGCCACCTGCTCGGCGATGACCGCGTCCGCCGTCCCCGCCTCCAGGTCCGACCACACCACGGCACTCCAGTCGCCGGGGCCGCCCACCTGACGCACCACCGGACCCACCCGCTCCGTCCGCACCCCCGCTTCCAGGGCCGTCGCCTCCTGGCGCACCTGCCGGTCGAACAGTTCCCGCACCGCTTCACGATCCATCCGCGCATTGGAGCACGGGGCGGGGCGGGCGCCAACCGGTTTGTTCGCGGGGTGGTCGCCGGCCCCGGGACGTGGTGACGCCGCGTCGGGAACGGGCCCGTACTCCCGGTGCCGCAGCCCGGAGTTCGCCCGTCCGGTGCCCGCCCGGCGCCGCCTGCTGTACGGCGCGCCCCCGGCACTGGAGGATCACGCCGAGCGGGCCCCGCCGGGGCCGCGCCCGCCCCACCCGACGCGAGGATCCGCATGTACGACGCAATGCTGGCCGAGACCGTCACCCTCACCGGACACGACGGCGACCCCGTCGAGGCGTACTCCGCCCGCCCCCTCGCCCCCGGCCCCACCGGAGGCGTGGTGGTCATCCACCACATGCCCGGCTACGACCGCGCCACCAAGGAGATCACCCGCCGCTTCGCGGCCGAGGGCTTCGCCGCCGTCTGCCCCAACCTCTACAGCCGGGAGGCCCCCGGAGCCCGTCCGGAGGACGCCGCGGCCGTCGCCCGGTCCCGGGGTGGCGTACCCGACGAACGGCTCGTCGGTGACATCGCCGGAGCCGCCCGTTACCTGCGCGCCCTGTCCACCTCCAACGGCAGGGCCGGCGTCATCGGCTACTGCTCGGGCGGCCGCCAGGCGTTCCTGGCCGCCTGCCGCCTCGACCTCCAGGCCGCCGTCGACTGCTACGGCGCCTTCGTCTCCGGACACCCGCCCGCCGACTTCCCGCTCCCCGTCGCCCCGCTCCTGCACCTCACCCCGGACCTCTCCTGCCCGCTGCTCGGCCTGTTCGGCGCCGAGGACCGGCACCCCTCCCCGGTCGACACCGCCGCCCTGGAGGCCGCGCTGCGCACCCACGGCAAGGAGTACACCCTGCACACCTACGAGGACGCCGCGCACGCCTTCTTCGCCGTCGACCGCCCCAGCTACCGCCCGCAGGCCGCCGTCGACGGCTGGTCCCGCGTCCTGGACTTCTTCCGCCGCCACCTGCTGTGGGACTGATGGCGGGGGCGGGGGGGCCACGATGTCCGGTGACTGCCGCTCCTGCCAGGAAAACCGCCCCACCTCGATTGCATGTGCGAGGCTTCGCCGCATATGTTGGCGCACATGCAGTCCTACACCATCGGCCAGGCCGCGCGGCTGCTGGGCGTGAGCCCGGACACCGCGCGCCGCTGGGCGGACGCCGGGCGGGTCGCCACGCACCGCGACGAGGGCGGCCGCCGTCTGATCGACGGCCGCGACCTGGCCGCCCTCGCGGTCGAGGTCGGCCAGAACGGGCCCGGTGACGAGGACGCCTCGTACACCTCCGCCCGCAACGCCTTCCCCGGCATCGTCACCGGCGTCACCCTCGGCGACGTCGCCGCCAAGGTCGAGATCCAGGCGGGACCGCACCGCCTGGTCTCCCTCCTCACCAGGGAAGCCGTCGAGGAACTGGGGCTGGAGGTCGGCATGCGCGCCACCGCCCGCGTCAAGTCCACCAATGTGCACATCGACCGTGTCTGACGGGCCGCGCCGCCCGCCCGCCTCCTGCCGCGGCGCCGCCCGGCCCGGCGGCGTGCCCCGTCCCCGCGCACCAAGGAGAACCCCGCCATGCCCCCGTCCCTGACCGGCCGCCGCGCCGCCGCCGCGCTCGTCACCGCCGCCCTCCTCGTCCCCCTCGCCGCCTGCGGTTCCCGGGACGACGGCGCGGGCACGAAGGACGACGCCTCCGGGACCCGGCTCACCGTGCTGGCCGCGGCCTCCCTCACCGACGTCTTCAAGGAAGCCGGCGCCGCGTACGAGAAGGACCACCCCGGCACCAAGGTCGCGTTCTCCTTCGCCGGGTCCCAGGAACTCGCCGCCCAGGTACGGCAGAACGCCCCCGCCGACGCCCTGGTCACCGCCGACACCACGACCATGGACGGTCTCAAGGGCGACACCGGCACCCCCACCGTCATCGCCAGGAACCGGCTGGTGATCGCGACCGCCGCCGGGAACCCCAAGAAGATCGGCGGCCTCAAGGACCTCGCCGACACCAAGCTGAAGGTCGTCCTCGCCGCCCCCGAGGTACCCGTCGGCCGCTACAGCAAGAAGGTCCTGGACGCGCAGGACCTCACGGTGAAACCGGTCTCCCAGGAGCCCAACGTCCGCGCCGTGCTCAGCAAGGTCGCACTCGGCGAGGCCGACGCCGGCATCGTCTACAGGACCGACGCCGCCACCGCGCAGGGCAAGGTCACCGCGGTCGACATCCCCGACGGGCAGAACGCCGTCGCCTCCTACCCGGCCGCCGTCCTCACGTCCTCCCAGCACTCCGCGGCCGCCGGCGCGTTCGTGAAGTGGCTGGGGACCGACGAGGCGCAGCGCATCCTGCGGAAGGCCGGATTCCAGCAGCCGTAGGGCCCGCGGAACGCCGCGCGGCCCGACCCGAGGGGAGCGGGCCGCGCCGCGCCCCCGCCCGCCCCGACCCCAGGACCCTCCATGACACGCCCCCGCACCCGCCGCACCCCGGCCCGCAGGCCCGCCTCCCGTACACCGGCGGCCCTGGCGGTGCCCGCGCTGCTCGCGGTGGCGTTCCTGCTGATGCCGCTCGTCGGCATCCTCGCCCGCACCTCGTGGAGCGACCTCGGCACCCATCTGACCGCGCCCGGCGTCACCGAGGCGCTGCGGCTCTCCCTGGTCGTCTCCTTCTGGGCGCTGGGCCTGTCGCTGCTGCTCGGGGTGCCGCTCGCCTGGCTGCTGGCCCGGGTCCGCTTCCCCGGCAAGGCACTGGTGCGTTCCCTGGTGCTGCTGCCGATGGTGCTGCCGCCGACCGTCGGCGGTGTCGCCCTGCTGCTGGGGTTCGGGCGCCGCGGCGTCCTCGGCCCCTGGCTGGAGGACACCTTCGGCCTCACCCTGCCCTTCCACACCTCGGGCGCGGTGGTCGCGGCGACCTTCGTCGCCATGCCGTTCCTGGTCATCAGCCTCGAAGGCACACTCGCCGGCCTCCGCCCCTCCTACGAGGAGACCGCCGCCTCCCTCGGCGCCCCGCCCCTACGGGTCTTCCGCACCGTCACCCTCCCCATGGTCGCGCCCGGCCTCGCCGCCGGAGCCGCCCTGACCTGGGCGCGGGCGCTCGGCGAGTTCGGCGCCACCATCACCTTCGCCGGCAACCTGCCGGGCACCACCCAGACCCTCCCCCTCCAGGTCTACCTGCTGCTCCAGGACTCCCCGGAGGCCGCGACCTCCGTCTCCCTGCTGCTGCTCGTCGTCGCCATGGCCGTACTGGTCGGACTGCGCGGCCGCTGGACCGGGGGCGGCGACCGCACCGCCCGGCGCCCCGCACCCGCCG
>NZ_JCANQV010000334.1:0-5887 GCF_059553635.1 Candidatus Streptomyces philanthi | reverse complement strand
CGGGCCGCGAGCGCCGGCAGGCCGCCGACGCCCCCGTCCGCGGCGGCGACGACGGGCCCCTGGGCGACGCGCGCCTCGACGCCTGGACGCCGTACCAGCGCGCCCGCCACGACCTGGCACGCGCCGCGGACGAGAAGGAGCGGGTCGGCCCGGGGCCGGACGGGGCCGGGCCCTCCAAGACCACCCCGAACATGCTCCGGGCCGAGGCCGGATACCACGAACGGCGCACCGAACTGGCCCAGGCCGAGGAGAAGTTGCGGGAACTCGGCGTCGAACCGAACGCCGTCCGCGAGGCCATCACGGAGGCCAACAACCGGATCGCCGTGGAGCGTTACCACCGCGGGGAGAACCCGGGCACGCTCGGCGGCGCCTTCCCCCACCTCGACCGGGAGCCGTCCCTCCTGAGCGGGGTGGCCCAGGAGCTGGACCGGATGACCGTGCACAGCCCCGGGCCCGCCGACGTCGAGATGACCGACGTCACCGGGCCCACCGGCGGTCACCACGGCCCCTTCGGCGGACCACCGGCCTCCGGCACCCCGCACGACGACCTCGACCTCGCCACCGAACTGACCTGGCCGGACGGGGGAGTGCCCGGAATCGAGAACGTCACCCCGGGCGAGATCTTCGTCAATGACGCCTTCCGGGACCTGCCGCGGCACGGCAGCGGCCCCCTGGGTCAGGACGCCTACCGCGACTGGGTGCGCCGCAGCACCACCGAACGCCTCCCCCTCTCCTTCGTGATCAACGTCGTGGTGCGCCACGGCGACATCGCGGGACAGAAAGGGGCCGAGCAGTTCCGGGCCTTCCTCGACGCGGTGCTGCACGACCCGGGGCACAGCTTCGGCTTCCACGGCCGGGTCGGCGTGGTCATCGGCGTCAACGGGCGGGCGTCCGAGATGGCCGGCATCAGTGCGGCCATGCGCGGGGCGCTGCGCGCGGCGGGGGAGGGGGAGGGCTTCCGGCATCCGCTGGCCCTGGTCGGCATCGGCTGGACGGGCGCGTCCTTCCCCTTCGGCACCGTGCGCAATGCCACCATGACCAGCCCGGCCGGCCGTTCCCTCGTCCACGCGATGATGCACAGCGGCGCCGGAGGCGGCGGAACCCACCCCTACCTCGCCTTCATGGACTTCGACGCCTATCACCACCTCGTCCCGAGCGGGCGGCACGTCTTCGGGCACTTCGAGGCGAAGTTCCGCTTCGGCCGGCCCGACGCGGCGGACCGCCCGGCACCGCTGCGCCCGCTGATGATGGCCGGCGGCTACCGCGTTCCCGGGCCCGCCGACCCGATGCGGGAAAAGCTCGTCACGGAGACCAACGAGCGCCTCAACAATCCCGCACTGAGTGTCGATGCGGGCGATGTGCCCGCATTCGACCGCCGTATCCAGGCCGACATGCGCGCCCGCACCGGCCTGGCCGGCATCCACCCGCTGTTGCCGTACGCCCCCGAGCCCAACCTCTTCGTGGACGCCGCGGCGACCCTGCTGGACGATCTGCCGCTCTGGCACAGCACGCGCGGCAAGGCCCCGCACGACGAGTTCTTCCGCTTCGGCCCGAAGGGCGCGGAGTTCCAGAACCTCAGCCGCGCACTCAACAGCCTCAACGCCTGGGAACTGAACCGGTCGCTGCCCGAGACGCTCACCGCGGACGAGCTCGCCGCGGTGCGCGCGGTGGCGCCGTCCTGGAAGACGCCGCAGGCGGCGGAAGCGGACGCGGCCGCGGACCGCCTCGCGCAGCGGCGGATACATGCCGCCAACCACACCCTGCCGGAGCGCGGGGCGGCCTTCGTCGTGGACTTCGAGGGCGCGGCGATCCAGACGGACCTCTCCCGCATCATGGCCGGATGGCACACGCCGAGGACCCAGATGCCCCAGGACCACACCGGCCTCCAGGCGATGAACCAGCTCTACCACGACCGTTCGGCCAAGGCCGACCTGGACCTCAAGGGGCACCGCGAGGCCCACTTCTCCGGCTCCGCCGCCGAACGCTACGCACAGGAGCCCTTCCGCCCCGTCGTCTCCGGGCCGCCGGACCTGCCCCGCACCACGGCCGAGGGCTTCGGCCCCGGCATGGGCACGGAGGCCAACCGGCTGGGGCTGAACGTCTCCGCCCCCGTACCCGGCAACGACGGCCTGCATGTCGGCGTCGGCCCCGAGGACCGCAAGCTGGCCGCCCGCGTCCTCGCCCTCAACTCCGATGCGGCGCGCTTCCTCCAGAACATGCGCGCCATCGCGGTCGGCAACCCGCCGGTCGACTCCCCGCTCGCCGCCGAGATCGCGGGCCTGCCGCCGCGCGGCCACTACTCGGGCGTCACCGACGCGCCCTCGCGCTACGACGGGCCCACCCCGCCGACCCCGCCCGACGTCTCGTTGTTCGGTGCCCTGGTCCGGGGTCGCGACGCCCAGGGCGGTCCGCTGATGCCCCCGGCGCTCCTCCAGGACCTGGTGGCACAGCACTTCGGCTCCCAGCCCGCCACCACGAGGGCCGTCGAGGCCGCGCTCGCTCAAGACGTCGGGTGGCGCGACCTGTTCGTGGCGCTGGCCACCGGCAACCACCGCCCGCGCGGCGCCGCCGGGCTCCCCGTGGCCCCCGGGGGCGGGGAGGCCGCGCAGCGCGGCGCCCAGGGGCTGGCCCTGCGGTACTACGCCGACACCATGGGTCGTACCATCACCGTGGTCCATCCCGACGGCGGCACCGTCCACGTCGTGGCCGGCGGCCCGACCGGGCGCGGACTCACCTTCACCTGGCGTCCCGGTTCGCAGGCCGACGGCCACCAGGGACACTGGGTGGTCACCGAGGACCAGGACCCACCGATCAAGGGCAAGCGCAAGAAGACGCCCGTGGACGAACTCGGCGCCGACCCGCACGGCAGCGGGTCACACCGCGTCAAGATGCCCCGTGCCGGGGGCCGGGGGCCGTCCAGGGGCGCGAGAGGGGAACAGCACAGATGACGACGGACCGCGCGGCGGGCACCGCCGTGCACCACGTCGGCCCGGGTCGCCCCGGCGCTCATCCCACCGTCGCCGCCGCGCTGGCCGCCGCCGCCCCCGGCGACGAACTCCGCCTCGCACCCGGCACGTACCGGGAGAACCTGCGCATCGAACGGGACGTGCGGCTGCGGCCCGACGGGCCCGGCACGGTCCTGCTGACCGCGCCGGCGGGCGATGCCCCCGCCCTCGAAGTGACCGGCGGCGCCCGGGCGGTACTGACCGGCCTGACCGTGGCCGGGCCCGCGGCGGACCGCCCGGCGGTCCTGCTGAGCGGCGGCCGCACGGAGTTCACCGGCGGCGGCCTCACCCGGGGCCGCCTCGACGTCCTCGGCGACGCCGCACTGACCATGACCGCGGCCACCCTGACCGGCGCCGCGCTCGCCGGCGCGCTGATCCGCACCACCGGCGACGTGCGCCTGACCGACTGCGTGCTGGACGCCGCGGACGGCACCGGCGTCGTCGTCGGCGGCACCACCCGCCTGGAACTCCACGGCACCCGCATCACCCGCGCCACCGGCTCCGGGGTGCGCCTGCGCGAGGACGCCCGTGTCCTGCTGCGGGAGTGCCTGATCGACACCACGGGCCGCAGCGGTCTGCTGGCCGAGGACCGGGCCGCCGCCGTCCTCACGGACTGCCGTCTGCGCCGCTGCGGTACCGAGGCCGTCCGCGTCCTGGACAGCTCACCGGCCCCCGAACCCGCCCCGGACGCCGCCCCGGACGCGCCGCCGGAGGCGGAGGCGCGCGGCGGGGTACTGCTGCACGGCTGCGAGGTCACCGCCGCCGGGACGGACGGCGTGCACGTCGCCGGCACCGGGCACGTACACCTGACGGACTGCGTGCTGCGCGACTGCGGCGGTAGCGGAGTCGCCGCCGGAGCGCGGGCCAGGGTACGGCTGCACACCACCCGCGTCGCGCGCACCGGCGCCGCCGGCCTGATGGCGTACGACTCCGCGCACCTGACCGGCCACGACACGACCGTCCGCGCACCGGCCGCCAACGGCCTGCTGGCGACCGGCGCGTGCCGGGCCGACCTCACCGACTGCGAGCTGACCGGCTCCCGCTTCAGCGCGGTGCACACCGGTGAGCGGGCCCGCGTCCAGCTGACCCGGGTGCGGGCCGGCGCCACCCCCGAACACGGGCTGCACGCCGTGGCCGACGCCCGTCTGACGCTGGAGGAGGTACGGCTCGCCGACTGCGGCATGTCCGGCCTGGACGTCACCGGCGCCGCCCGCCTCGACGCCGACCACCTGACCGTACTGCGCTGCCGTACCGGGGTCACCCTCACCACCACCGGCCCCGCGCGGCTGACGGACGGCACCGTGACCGACGCCGAACGCGCCGGGTTCCTCCTCGGCGCGGGCGCGGAGACCCGGCTCACCGGCGTCAGGGTGCTGCGGGCCGGCACCGCCGGGATCGTCTTCGACGAGGGGGCGGCGCCGCGCGCGACGGACCTGGAGGTCGTCGAGGCGCAGGGCTCGGGCCTGGTCGTCGCGTCCGGCGCCGAGCCCGTCGTGCGCGGCCTGCGGGTGGTCCGTCCGGGCAAGAACGGTCTGATCGTGGACGCCGAGGGCGGCGGCACGTTCGAGGACGCGGAGATCACCGACCCCGCCTACCCGGCCGTCCACCTGGGCGAGGGCGCCACCCCCGTCCTGCGCCGGTTCCGCGTCCAGGACGCCGAGGAGGACCTGAGCGCCGAGGACGGCGCCGACGCGACCGTGGAGGACTGCGTCTCGCTCCGGGTACGCGAGGCCCACTGGCCGTCCCTCCACACTCCGGCCACCGCGACCGCCGACGGGCCCGCGAACACCTCGTCCGCCACCGTGCACCAGCCCCCCACCGAGACCGACCTCGACGAACTCCTCGACGAGCTCCATCAACTGATCGGCCTGGACCGGGTCAAGCAGGACGTCGCCTCCCTGGTGAAGCTGATGCGCATGGTGCAGCAGCGCAAGGCGGCCGGGCTGGCCGCGCCGCCCCTCAGCCGCCACCTCGTCTTCGCCGGCAACCCCGGCACCGGCAAGACGACCGTGGCCCGCCTCTACGGCCGCATCCTGGCCGCCGTGGGACTGCTGGAGCGCGGCCACCTCGTCGAGGCCGACCGGGCCGCCCTCGTCGGCGAGTACGTCGGACACACCGGCCCCAAGACCCAGCGGGTCTTCCAGGAGGCGCTCGGCGGCGTCCTCTTCATCGACGAGGCGTACTCGCTCGCCCCGGCGGGCGGCTCCGGCGGCAACGACTTCGCCCAGGAGGCCATCGCCACCCTGGTCAAGCTGATGGAGGACCACCGGGACGCCGTCGTCGTCATCGTCGCCGGATACCCCACCGAGATGGAGCACTTCATCGACTCCAACCCCGGTCTCGCCTCCCGCTTCAACCGCACCCTCCTCTTCGAGGACTACGGCACGCCCGAACTCGTCCGCATCGTCGAACAGCACGCCGCCTCGCACCAGTACCGTCTGACCGACGCCGCACGCACGGTGCTCGCCGGCTACTTCGACGGCGTCCCGCGCGACGGACGGTTCGGCAACGGGCGTTCGGCGCGCCAGACGTTCCAGGCGATGACCGAGCGCCAGGCGTACCGGGTGTCGGAGATCGCCGCGCCCACCGAGGCCGACCTGACGACCCTCTCGGAACTGGACGTACCGGAACTCTCCGGCGTCCCCGCGGCCCCCGGCCCGTCCGGCCGCGCCTGACCCACCGAAGACCCCCGCACCGCGCCCACCACAGGAGGCACCAGCGTTGTCCCAGAGCAGCAGCCACCCCGGCCCGGAGCCGTCCGGCACGCCCGGCCCCGACACCCCCGCGCCCGGCGGCTTCGCGCGGACCTTCGCCAAGGGCGCCCGGGTGCCCCGGCGCGGAATGGTGCCCGGCCGCCGGGTGTGGACGACCGTGCTGGGCAC
>NZ_JCANQV010000333.1:0-5887 GCF_059553635.1 Candidatus Streptomyces philanthi | reverse complement strand
ACGCCCGGCGGTGTACGCGTCGTACGCCTGGGGGCTGGTGAACCACGGCGAGGGGTCCTCCCCGAAGAACCGCGCGCGGGAGGCCAGGACGTAACCGAACTCCTCCGGGGTGAGATAGCCCAGCTTCTGGGAGAAGGGGCCGTGCTCCCGGTAGGCGTCCAGCAGGAGCCAGCCCGCGCCCAGATAGGTGGCGGCGGTGTCGGTGAGGATCTCGTTGCCGGGGGTGCCGGGGAACGCGAGGTCCAGGCGGTGCAGATAGACGTGGGTCACCTCGTGGGCCAGGGCGGCGCCGATGTCCTCGCGGTGGTCACGGAAGCGGGAGTTGAGCTCGATGAAGTACTCCGGTCCCGCGGTGAGTTCGATGTGGGCGGCGTGCTCCATGGTGCGGAAGGAGACCACCATCCGGGCGTCCGGGAGCCGTAGGTGGCGCACCATCACCCGGGCCACGCGCTGGGCGCCCAGGTGGAGGTCCTCGCTGTCGTCGAAGGCGACGTCGGAGGGGAGCACGCTGGTGTCGAAGGTGGCGACGGTGTCGCGGGACAGCCGCCGGTAGAGCGCCGTGACGGCGGCGCGCACCGTGTCGAGGTGCGGGAATCCGTGCTCGATCGCCCTTCCGGGGCCGCTCGTTGCCACCCGGTCACTGTACGGTCCGGCGACCCGGAGCGGCGGGGTGCGCGGCGGGACGGAAGGGGCCCCGGGGGAAGCGGAAGGCCGGAATCTCCCCGGTGGTGGCCGGATATGAGCCCTTGTCACTCTGGCCGCACTGTTCACATAATCGCACAACGCTTCACGGATTCATCCCCACTGGGTCCGGATGCCTCGTGCTGTGCCGCCCCCCTCCCGCGCATCGTCCGGCGGCGCACCGGCTCCGGTGTGGCATGGGCTCGTCAAGGAGTGTTCAGCCCCCCACGAGAGGAAAGTCCGTTGCGCACCCACCTCAAGCACCTCAAGAGAAGCGCTGCGATCGGTGCCGCCGCCCTCGGCGCGCTCAGCCTGGTGCCCGCCACCGCGTTCGCCGCCCCCGCCCCGCAGCCCACCGGCGACGTCCAGACCAGGGTCGTCGGCGGTACCAAGGCCAAGCAGGGCGAATTCCCCTTCATGGTCCGCCTCTCCATGGGCTGCGGCGGCGCCCTCTACACCAAGAACATCGTGCTGACCGCCGCCCACTGTGTCGACGGCAGCGGACCGGACAGCTCCGTCACCGTGACCGGCGGCGTCGCCGACCTCCAGGACCCCAAGGCCGTCAAGGTCAAGTCCACCGAGATCCTCCAGGCCCCCGGCTACGACGGCAAGGGCAAGGACTGGGCGCTGATCAAGCTCGCCAAGCCGATCGACCAGCCCACCCTCAAGATCGCCCAGAACGAGACGTTCAACAAGGGCGACTTCACCATCGCCGGCTGGGGCGCCGACCGCGAGGGCGGCAACCAGCAGCGCTACCTCCTCAAGGCCACCGTGCCCTTCGTCGACGAGGCCACCTGCCTCAAGGCGTACGGCAACGAACTCACCCCCGGCGAGGAGCTCTGCGCCGGCAAGCTCGACACCGGTGGCGTCGACACCTGCCAGGGCGACTCCGGCGGCCCGATGTTCCGCAAGGACGACAAGGGCGCCTGGATACAGGTCGGCATCGTCTCCTGGGGCGAGGGCTGCGCCCGCCCCGGCAAGCCCGGCGTCTACACCAAGGTGAGCACCTTCGCCAAGGACATCCAGCAGGCCGCGCAGAAGCTCGGGGCCTGACACCGCACCGGAGCCGGGACGGGCGGCCGACCGCCCCCCGGCTCCGGGCCGTCCGGCAGATGACCGAAGAGGCGATGGCCCACCCGGCGGCCACTGCGTAGCGTCGGCCGGATGAGCACCACGTCCCGCAGCGGCACCGTGCCGGACCGCTCCGACCGCCGGGCGACGCTCCTCGCCGCACTGCTCCTCGCGGTGTCCGCGGGGACCCTCGCCCTGGTGCTGGCCGGCGACCGCGAACCGTCCCTGTGCCCCCTCCCCGCCCCACGGCCCGCTCCCGTCGCGATCGACATCCCCGCCGCCGGCGTCCACGCCTCCGTCCTCCGGCTCGGCGGGCCACCCGGCCCCACACCGCCCGCACCCGACGGCAGCGCCGGCTGGTATGAAAGCAGCGCCCGGCCCGGCACCACCGGAACCACCGTCATCACCGGCCTCGACGCCGCCCGCCACGGCCCCGCCGTCTCCGGCGGCCTGCGCGCACTGCGGCCCGGCGACCTCATCGACATCACCCGCGGCGACGGCAGCCACCGCCGCTTCACCGTCCGCCGCGTCACCACCGACACCCCGCCTCCGGGACACCGGACCGCCTCCCGCGCCCCGCTGCTGCGGCTGATCGGCAGTGACGGGACACCGGGGGGCCGCGCGCGTTCCGCGGGCGAGGTCATCGTGGACGCCGGGCCGGCCGGGGACGGTTGACGGGCCGTTCGGCGGCGGTGCGCGGGACGGGCCTTTCCGCCGTGACGCAGGGGCCCGTTCGATGTGGCCTGCGGTACGTCACCGCGCCGACCTGCGCGGGAGCGGGTTATCCACAGGCCCGTGCGGCTTCGACCGCTGTGCGGCAGCATGGGGCCCATGCCCGCACTGCAGCGCGACGAGGCGCAGACCCGAGCCCGACTCATCGACGTCCACCGCTACGAGATCCACCTCGATCTCACCGGGGGAGAGGAGCACTTCGGCTCCCGTACCACGATCCATTTCACCGTCCGGGAACCCGGCGACACCTTCGTCGAGCTCAAGCCCGTCACCCTGCACTCCGCCACCCTCGACGACCGTCCCCTCGACCCCGGCGGCCTCACCGGTAACCGCCTCCCCCTCGCCGGGCTCGACGCCGGCCCGCACACCCTGCGGGTCGACGCCACCATGCGCTACTCCTGCACCGGCGAGGGCATGCACCGCTTCACCGACCCCGCCGACGACGAGACCTACGTCTACACCCAGCTCTTCCTGGACGACGTCCAGCGGGTCTTCGCCGCCTTCGACCAGCCCGATCTCAAGGCCGTCTTCGACCTGACCGTCACCGCGCCCGCCGGGTGGACCGTCCTCGGCAACGGCCTCGCCACCCAGGACACCCCCGGCCGGTGGACCCTCGCCCCCACGCCCCGTATCAGCACCTATCTCGTCGCCGTCGCCGCCGGCCCCTGGCACTCCGTCCGCACCGAGCACGCCGGGCTCCCCTTCGGACTCCACTGCCGCCGCTCCCTCGCCCCCCACCTCGACACCGACGCCGGTGAACTCCTCGACATCACCCGCCGCTGCTTCGACCGCTACCACGAGATCTTCGACGAGCCCTATCCCTTCGACTCCTACGACCAGGCGTTCGTCCCCGAGTTCAACGCCGGCGCCATGGAGAACCCCGGCCTCGTCACCTTCCGCGACGAATACGTCTTCCGCTCCGCCGTCACCGACACCGAACGCCAGACCCGCGGGGTGACCATCGCCCACGAGATGGCCCACATGTGGTTCGGCGACCTCGTCACCCTCCAGTGGTGGGACGACATCTGGCTCAACGAGTCCTTCGCCGAGTACATGGGCGTCCAGGTCCTCGCCGAGGCCACCCGCTTCACCGGCACCTGGACCGACTTCGCCGTCGCCCGCAAGGGCTGGGGCTACGACGCCGACCAGCGCCCGTCCACCCACCCTGTCGCCCCCACCCCCGAGGACGTCCCCGACACCGCCTCGGCCCTCCTCAACTTCGACGGCATCTCCTACGCCAAGGGCGCCTCCGCCCTGCGCCAGCTCGTCGCCTGGATGGGGGAGAAGGACTTCCTCGCCGGGGTCAACGACCACTTCGCCCGCCACCGTTTCGGCAACGCCACCCTCGCCGACTTCGTCGACTCCCTCGCCCGTGCCACCGACCGCGACGTCCACGCCTGGGCCGACGCCTGGCTGCGTACGACCGGCATCGACACCCTCACCCCCACCGTCACCACCGACCACGGCACCTGGCGCCTGGACGTCGCCCACACCGGCGGCCGCCCGCACCGCGTCACCGTCGGCACCTACACCCACGACCCCGCCGAACCCACCCGCCTCGCCCCCCGCGACCACTTCCCGCTCGACGTCCCCGCCCACGACGGCACCACCACCCGCTCCCTCCCCGCCCCCGCACCCGATCTCGTCGTCCTCAACGACGGCGACCTCACCTACACCAAGGTCCGCTTCGACCGCCGGTCCTGGGACACCGCGGCCCGCTCCCTCTCCGGCCTCCCCGACCCCCTCACCCGCGCCGTCGTCTGGAACGCCGCCCGCGACCTCGTCCGCGACGGCGAACTCCCGCCCGGCGCCTACCTGGAGTGCGTCCGCGCCCACCTCCCGCACGAGAGCGACCTCGCCGTAGTCCGCGGCGTCCTCGCCTTCGCCCGTACCGAGATCGCCGACCGCTACCTCCCCGCCGACCGGCGCCCGGACGCCCTCACCACCCTCGGCGCCGTCGCCCGCGACCTCCTGCGCCGCACCGAGGGCCCCGAGCAGAGCCCCGCCGCCGGCCTGCGCCTGACCGCCGTACGGGCCTTCATCGACAACGCCACGAGCCCCGAGGGCATCCAGGACTGGCTCGACGGCGGCAGCGTCCCCGGCGGCCCCGTCCTCGACCCCGAACTCCGCTGGCGCATCCTCGCCCGCCTCGCCGTCCTCGGCGCCACCACCCCCGACGCCATCGACGCCGAACTCGCCCGCGACCCCAGCGCCACCGGCCGCGAGGGCGCCGCCCGCTGCCGCGCAGCGCTCCCCGACCCCGCCGCCAAGCAGGCCGCCTGGGACGCCCTGTTCACCACCGACGAGTCCGCCGACCTCTCCAACTACCTCTTCACCGCCACCGCCACCGGCTTCTGGTCCGCCGAACAGCACGAGCTGCTCCGCCCCTACACCGCCCGCTACTTCACCGACGTCCTGCCGCTCGCCGCCCGCCGCGGCCCGGCGCTCGCGGTCGCCGCGGGCCGCTACGCCTTCCCGGACATCTTCGTCGAGGAGGAGACCCTCCGCCTCGGCCGCGCATGCCTGGACGGCGGCGACCCCACACCGGCCCTGCGCCGCAAGCTCGTCGACCAGCTCGACGACCTGGAACGCGCCCTGCGGGTGCGCACGGCCGGCAGTACGTCCGGCTCCACCGCCTGACCTCGGCATACGCCATCCGGGGTACCGCCGGAGCACGACCGGCGGTACCCCGAACATCTGCGGCACATCCGTCCCACGTACGAGTGGAACCACTGGAACCAATTGAGTCACACGGCATAAGGGAAGTAACTTAGGGATACCTAACGTCCCAACTTCCCGCACAGAAGGGCACATTGATGCCTGTGCCCGGCTCCGACGCCGCCCTGGCAGGCGGTACGCACGGCCCGCGCGTGCTCCGTCCCCTGCTCGACACCGTCCTCGACGCCCTCGCCACCGGAGCCGCCGACCGCGCCGGCCCCCTCCCGCCCGGCGGGCCCGAGGCCGTCGCCGACGCCGTACGCACCGCCTGCGCCCCGCTCCTCCCCGACCACGGCACCGGCGCGCACACCGCTCTGCGCACCCTCGTACACGCCGTCACCATCGGTGCCGCCGATCCCGCCGACCCGTACTGCGCCGCCCATCTGCACTGTCCGCCGCTGGCCCTCGCCACCGCCGCCGACCTCGCCGCATCCGCCCTCAACCCCTCCCTGGACTCCTGGGACCAGGCCCCCGCGGCCTCCGCCCTCGAAGCCCTCACCACCCGTGAGCTGGCCGCACTGGTCTTCGCGCCGGGGGAGGGGGAGGAGCACGACGGCCGGAGGGGCGAGAGGCCGGGGGCTCCTGCCGGGGGCTCGTCCGGGGGCGCCCCTGGGGCGGTGGCCGGGCAGCCGGAGGGAACGCGCGTGACCCGCCCGGCCGACGTCGCTCCCCCCGTCGGGGGTGC
>NZ_JCANQV010000332.1:0-5896 GCF_059553635.1 Candidatus Streptomyces philanthi | reverse complement strand
CCGGCTCCGTCACCGTCCGCCTCGGCGACGGCACCACCCTGCCCGAGGGCACCGATCTCGTCGTCACCTCGCCCGGCTGGCGGCCGGACAGCCCGCTGTTCGCCGCCGCCGCGGCCGCCGGGGTGGACGTCGTCGGCGACGTCGAGATCGCCTGGCGGCTGCGCGGCCCGGACGCCGCGCCCTGGCTCGCCGTCACCGGCACCAACGGCAAGACCACCACCGTGCGGATGCTCGCCGCGATCCTGGAGGCCGAGGGCCTGCGCACCGCGGCCGTCGGCAACATCGGGACCCCGATCATCGACCTGGTCCTCGGCCAGGACGAGGACGACGCCCCCTCCTACGACGTGCTCGCCGTCGAGCTGTCCAGCTACCAGCTGCACTGGGCGCCGTCGCTGCGCGCCCACTCCGCGGCCGTCCTCAACATCGCCCCCGACCACCTCGACTGGCACGGCTCCCTGGAGGCGTACGCCGCCGACAAGGGCCGGATCTACGAGGGCAACACCGTCGCCTGCGTCTACAACGCGGCCGACGCGGCGACCGAGGACCTGGTCCGGGCGGCCGACGTCGAGGAGGGCTGCCGCGCCATCGGCTTCACCCTCGGCACCCCGGGCCCCTCCCAACTCGGAGTGGTCGACGGCATCCTCGTCGACCGGGCGTTCGTCGAGAACCGCCACCGCCAGGCGCAGGAGCTGGCCGAGGTCTCCGACATCGCGCCGGAGTCCGGGACCCCCGCCCCGCACAACATCGCCAACGCCCTCGCGGCCGCGGCGCTCGCCCGCGCGTTCGGGGTGCGCCCCGCCTCCGTCCGGGACGGGCTGCGGGCCTTCCGCCCGGAGGCCCACCGCATCGAGCACGTCGCGGACATCGGCGGCGTCCGCTACATCGACGACTCGAAGGCGACCAACACCCACGCCGCCGAGGCGTCCTTGGCCGCGTACGAGCACATCGTGTGGATCGCCGGTGGCCTCGCCAAGGGCGCGACCTTCGACGAACTGGTGCGGAACGCGGCCGGACGGCTGCGCGCGGTGGTGCTGATGGGCGCCGACCGGGCGCTGATCCGCGAGGCTCTGGCGCGACACGCGCCGAAGGTCCCGGTGACCGACCTCGACCGGACCGACACTGGGGCGATGTCCGAGGCGGTCCGCGCGGCCGCGGACCTGGCCTCACCCGGGGACACCGTCCTGCTGGCCCCGGCCTGCGCCTCGATGGACATGTTCGTGAACTACGGCGAGCGGGGCGACGCCTTCGCCGAGGCGGTCCGCGGGCTGACCGCGCGGGACCAGTAACCCGTCCGACCCCGCTCCCGTCGCGGGCCGGCGGGAGCGCACCTGTGAAGGGGACGAGAATGACGGCCCGATCGGCGAAGACGGCCACGCCGCGACCACGGCGCTCCGCCACCGTGCCCCGGCCGCCCCGCGGCGGCCGGGGCTCCGGTGGGCGGGGCCCGCTCGGTCTGTACACCCGGGCGAAGCGGGCCTGGGACCGGCCGCTGACGGCGTACTACCTGATCCTCGGCGGCAGCCTGCTGATCACCGTGCTCGGTCTGGTGATGGTCTTCTCCGCCTCGCAGATCAAGGCCCTCCAGAACGGGCTCGCGCCGAGCTTCTTCTTCCGCAAGCAGCTGCTGGCCGCGGTGCTCGGTGGCGCACTGCTGGTACTGGCCGCGCGGATGCCGGTACGCCTGCACCGCGCCCTGGCCTATCCGCTGCTGGGCGGTTCCGTCTTCCTGATGGCCCTGGTGCAGGTCCCGGGCATCGGGATGGAGATCAACGGCAACCAGAACTGGATCCGGCTCGGCGGCGTGTTCCAGATGCAGCCCAGTGAGATCGGCAAACTGGCGCTGGTCCTGTGGGCGGCGGACCTGCTGGCCCGCAAGCAGGACCGGCAGTTGCTGGGGCAGTGGAAGCATCTGCTGGTGCCGCTGGTCCCGGTCGCGTTCCTGCTGCTGGGGCTGATCATGCTCGGTGGTGACATGGGCACCGCGATCATTCTCACCGCGATCCTCTTCGGGCTGCTGTGGCTGGCCGGCGCGCCCACCCGGCTGTTCGTCGGGGTGCTGGGCACGGCCGCCGTCGTCGGGACGCTGCTGATCACGACGAGCGCCAACCGGATGTCCCGTATCGCCTGCATCGGCGCGACCGATCCGGGGCCCGGCGACCAGTGCTGGCAGGCGGTCCACGGCATCTACGCGCTGGCCTCCGGAGGCTTCTTCGGTTCCGGCCTCGGGGCAAGTATGGAAAAATGGGGTGAACTCCCTGAACCGCACACCGACTTCATTTTCGCCATCACCGGGGAGGAACTGGGGCTGGCGGGGACGCTGTCGGTGCTCGCCCTCTTCGCGGCTCTAGGCTATGCGGGTATCCGCGTGGCCGGACGCACGGAGGACCCCTTCGTGAGGTATGCCGCGGGAGGCGTGACCACCTGGATCATGGCCCAGGCCGTGATCAACATCGGTGCGGTGCTCGGCCTGTTGCCGATCGCCGGCGTCCCGCTCCCGCTGTTCTCCTACGGGGGTTCCGCCCTGCTGCCGACGATGTTCGCGGTCGGGCTGATGATCGCCTTCGCGCGGGACGAGCCCGCCGCGAGGGCGGCACTGGCCATGCGGCAGCCGGTTTTCGCAGGAAAGGCGGCTGGGGTGAGATGGAAGACGATGAGACGGCGCGTCAAGAAGCGGCCGTCCGGAGAGCGGTGAATTTCGGTGCATGTCGTACTCGCCGGTGGGGGGACCGCCGGCCACATCGAGCCGGCGCTCGCCCTCGCGGACGCACTGCGGAGGCAGGACCCGACCGTGGGGATCACGGCGCTCGGCACGGAACGCGGCCTGGAGACCCGGCTCGTCCCGGAGCGCGGCTATGAGCTGGGACTCATCCCGGCCGTGCCGCTGCCCCGCAAGCCCACTCCCGAACTGATCACCGTCCCCGGACGGCTGCGCGGCACCATCAAGGCCGCCGAGCAGATCCTGGAGCGCACCAAGGCCGACTGTGTCGTCGGCTTCGGCGGCTATGTGGCGCTGCCCGGCTACCTCGCCGCCAAGCGGCTCGGGGTGCCGATCATCGTCCACGAGGCCAACGCCCGACCCGGCCTGGCCAACAAGATCGGCTCGCGCTACGCCAAGTACGTCGCGGTCAGCACCCCGGACAGCAAGCTGCGCGGCGCCCGCTATGTCGGCATCCCGCTGCGCCGCACCATCGCCACCCTGGACCGCGCGGCGGTCCGCCCCGAGGCGCGGGCGGCCTTCGGGCTCGACCCCAACCTTCCGACGCTGCTGGTGTCCGGTGGTTCGCAGGGCGCCCGGCGCCTGAACGAGGTCATCCAGGCCGCCGTGCCCGCCCTCCAGCGGTCTGGTATCCAGGTGCTGCACGCGGTCGGCCCGAAGAACGACCTGCCGCACGTGGACAACATGCCCGGGATGCCGCCCTATGTCCCGGTACCGTACGTGGACCGGATGGATCTCGCGTACGCCGCGGCCGACATGATGCTCTGCCGCGCGGGCGCGATGACCGTCGCCGAACTGTCCGCCGTCGGGCTGCCGGCCGCCTACGTCCCGCTGCCCATCGGCAACGGCGAACAGCGGCTGAACGCCCAGCCGGTGGTCAACGCCGGCGGCGGTGTGCTGGTCGACGACGCCCAGCTGACGCCGGAGTGGGTCCAGTCCCACGTCCTTCCGGTGCTGGCCGACCCGCACCGGCTGGTCGAGATGTCCCGCGCGGCCGCCGAGTTCGGCCGCCGGGACGCCGACGAGCTGCTGGTCGGCATGGTGTACGAGGCCGTCGCCCAGCGCGGCAACTAGCGACGACGAGAGGCAGGGAGCGTGGCCGGACCGACGACCGCCCGCCGCGGCGGCAAGACGTCGCGGTCCGGCCGGCCCTCCGCCAAGAAGCGGCCCTCCGCCAAGAAGCGGGGCGGCCGCGGATTCCCGTGGCCGCGCTTCCTGTTGCGGTGGCGCGGCCGCCGTGGTCCGATCATCATCCTGGCCCTGGTGGTGGTGGCCGGCGGTTTCGGTGCCTGGGCCGTCTACGGTTCCTCGTGGCTGCGGACCGAGGCCGTCAAGGCGCGGGGCACGGACGTGCTCACCCCCGCCGAGGTCGTCGCGGCGGCCCGGGTGCCGATGGACGTCCCGCTCGCCTCCCTCGACACCGACGCCGTCGAGGACCGGTTGCGCACCGCCCTTCCCCGCATCAAGACCGTTGAGGTCTCCCGGTCCTGGCCGCACACGGTCCAGCTGAAGGTGACCGAGAGAACCCCGCGCCTGCTGATGCGCGAGGGCGGCAAGTATGTGGAAGTGGACGACGAAGGGGTCCGGTTCGCCACCGTCCGCACCGCCCCCAAGGGCGTCCCGCTCCTCGACCTGCGGGCCGGGCGCTCCCCGAGCCTGTCCCGTTTCGGCACCGCGGAACTGCGCCGTTCGGCGGTCGGCGTCGCCTCCGCCCTCCCCCCGGCCGTACGGAAACAGGTCACCACGCTGCGCGTCCGGTCGTACGACGCCCTCACCCTGGATCTCACCGGGGGGCGCACGGTGGTGTGGGGGAGTGGTGAACGAAGCGGGGAAAAGGCCAAGGTTCTCACCGCGCTCCTGAAAGCCGCGCGTGACGCACGCCACTTCGACGTCTCGGTTCCCAGTGCTCCGGCGGTGGCGGGGAGTTGACGTCGTACGCGGCAGGCCAGCACCCTGGATGGCTACCACTATGCGTGATCACATAGGGTGAAAAGAAAAACGGGAGGTTCGGCGTGTTCGTTGAACGCGCGCCTCATGTCGACTTAGTGTCTCGTTCCAAGGGGAGCAGGTATCCAGAGGAACACGGGCACAGGTAACCCTAAAGTTAAACGTTAGGGTTCGGGTCGGCATCACGGACCTTCCCATCGGCATCAGTCGGCGTCCCCACGGAATGTGAGGCGGCGACACGTAAATCGAGGCGAGAGGCCTTCGACGTGGCAGCACCGCAGAACTACCTCGCAGTCATCAAGGTCGTCGGCATCGGCGGCGGTGGCGTCAACGCCATCAACCGGATGATCGAGGTCGGGCTCAAGGGCGTCGAGTTCATCGCGATCAACACCGATGCTCAGGCGTTGCTGATGAGCGACGCCGACGTCAAGCTCGACGTCGGCCGCGAAATGACGCGCGGACTCGGTGCGGGCGCCAACCCGGACGTCGGGCGCAAGGCGGCCGAGGACCATCGCGAGGAGATCGAGGAGGTCCTCAAGGGCGCCGACATGGTCTTCGTGACCGCGGGCGAGGGCGGTGGCACCGGTACCGGTGGCGCGCCCGTCGTCGCCAACATCGCCCGTTCGCTGGGGGCACTGACGATCGGTGTGGTCACCCGGCCGTTCACCTTCGAGGGCCGCCGGCGCGCCAACCAGGCCGAGGACGGCATCGCCAGCCTCCGCGAAGAGGTCGACACCCTCATCGTGATCCCCAACGACCGGCTGCTGTCCATCTCGGACCGTCAGGTGAGCGTGCTCGACGCGTTCAAGTCCGCGGACCAGGTGCTGCTGTCCGGTGTCCAGGGCATCACCGACCTGATCACCACCCCCGGTCTGATCAACCTCGACTTCGCCGACGTCAAGTCCGTGATGTCGGAGGCCGGGTCGGCCCTCATGGGCATCGGCTCGGCGCGTGGCGACGACCGCGCGGTGGCCGCCGCGGAAATGGCGATCTCCTCGCCGCTGCTGGAGGCGTCCATCGACGGCGCCCGCGGGGTGCTGCTCTCCATCTCCGGTGGCTCGGACCTCGGTCTCTTCGAGATCAACGAGGCCGCGCAGCTGGTCAGCGAGGCGGCCCACCCCGAGGCCAACATCATCTTCGGTGCGGTCATCGACGACGCGCTCGGCGACGAGGTCCGGGTCACGGTCATCGCCGCGGGCTTCGACGGCGGTCAGCCGCCGGCCCGCCGCGACA
>NZ_JCANQV010000331.1:0-5917 GCF_059553635.1 Candidatus Streptomyces philanthi | reverse complement strand
GGGCGCTGGACGACCTGTTCGACGGCTTCACCCTCCCGGAGCTTCCCGTGCGGCCGAAGGGGGAGGCTTAGGTCCTGTCGTCGGCCCCGGCCGATCAGCGCGCTGCGCGGGCCCGCCGCCAGGCGGCGCTCTCCACGAAGAAGTTGTCGAAGCGTTCCTGGGAGTCCAGGACCTCCCGCGGGTCGGCGGTGCCCTTGCGCACGCGGTCCAGCAGCCGGAAGTAGTCGAAGCGTTCGATGCCCGGGGTGATGACGATCAGTACGTCGGCGTCGGCGCCCGGCTCGGCGGCGAAGGCGTGCGGGACCCGGGGCGGGACCACCAGGAAGTCGCCCTCGTCCGCGGTGATCACGTCGTCGCCCGCCAGGGCCTGGAGGCGGCCGCCGAGGACGAAGAAGAGTTCGGCGGAGCCGGTGTGATGGTGCGGGGCGGCGCCGTCGGCGCCCGCGGTCAGGGTCACCCGCTGGGCGCTCAACGCCCCATCGGTGGTGCTGGAGTCGGCGAAGAGCCGCACGGTGCTCCTGGCGTCGCCCAGCGTCTCGGCGTCGGCGTCCCGTACCAGGATGCCGCCCCGGGGATCGGGGGTGATCAAGGACATGCGTCGTCCCTCCGTTCGTCGCGCCGTCCCGGAGTGGGACGACAGGAGTGGTTCCGCGTCGGATAGTACGGTGGCGAATTATTAGTCATCAAATAAGATGACGGCATGGCCAAGAAGGAGAGCGCCGGACGCGGCGCGGAACGGCAGGGCGGGACCGGCGGAACGGGCGAGGGCGCCGGGGACGCCGTGGACGTCATCCTCGACCAGTGGCGCAGGGAACGGCCCGACCTGGACGTGTCCGCGATGGGCGTCTTCGGACGGCTGGGGCGGCTCTCGCTCCTCGTCGCCCCCGCCCTCGACGAGGTCTTCGCCCGGCACGGCCTGCACCGCGGCGAGTTCGACGTCCTCGCCGCACTGCGCCGCTCCGGCCCCCCGTACACCCTGATCCCCTCCGCCCTCTCCAGGACCCTGATGCTCTCCCGGGCCGGTATGACCAGCCGTCTGGACCGTCTGGAGGCCGCCGGGCTGGTGGAGCGGCGCCTCGACACCGCCGACCGGCGCAGCTTCCGGGTCGCCCTCACCGAGCGGGGCCGCGAGGTCGTCGACGCCGCCGTCACCGACCATGTCGCCAACGAGTCCCGCCTCCTCGCCGCCCTCGGTCCGGAGGAACGCGAGACCCTCGACCACGCCCTCCGGACCCTCCTCCGGGCGATCGGGTAGGACTCGCGACCGCGGGGACGGTGGCCGCGCGTCGCTCCCCGGCTCGGTAACCTCCCCGCCATGGGGACCTTCGCCGACGAGGCGCGCACACGTCTGGCCACCCTGCTGCGGATGGCAGGGGACGATCCGCAGGACCGTGCGCGCGTGATCGCTTACGTCGACGCCACCGCGGAACCGCCCCCGATCGGGCCGCGCGGTATACGGACGAGCGGCTGCCCGAGCTGCCGGGGCACCATGTGGCGCCAACGCGACACGGACGGCCGCCCCATCGTCGTCTGCGCCCACTGCGGGTGCGTCAGGGAGGCCCAGGAGGACGGGAGTTGACCGCGGCGGGGGTCCCGTGGGCGGCGCGCCCTCCCGGGGCCCCGCGCCCGCGCACGGGTCAGTAACGCAGCACGCAGGCGATGCGCCCCAGCTCGGCCAGCGCGTCGTCCGGCACGAAGTGGACCTCGGCGCCGGTCTCCAGGGACTGCTCCACGATCTCGTCGACTATGTCGTCCCGGGCGCCCGGCGCACCGCTCTCCGCCGGCACCAGATGGCTCCCGTCGTCGCGGACCGTCGTGCGGTAGTGCTCCTCGACGGCCAGCAGGCGCACCCGGCCGGTGGTCGCGTTCTGCCAGACCTCGTCGACGCCCGCGGCGAACGCGTGTCGGCCGCGGGCCGCCTCCAGCTCCTTGAGCACGGCGTCGGACTCCCGTTCCTCCCGGGCCGCGACCACGGGCGCGACGGCCTGCCGCACCGCTTCGGGCGTCCCGTGCGCGAGCCCGCCGTGCGGGAGGTAGGTGGCGTCCTTGGTGGCGGTGCCGACGTCCTGGAGCAGGCTGAGCGCGGCCGGTTCGCCCGTGATGTACAGCGGCCGGGGGTCGGAGGCGAGGAGGGTGGCGACCGCGTTGTCGGCGTCCCGCAGGAAGTGGCGTGTCTGCTCGTCGCGGAAGGTGCTCGGCAGGTCGCCGACGCGTTCCTTGCGTTCGGCGTCGGGGTCCTCCAGGCTCCGGGACAGCGGGAAGCCCGCGAGCTGCTCCTCGGTGACGTGGTCCGCGCCGCCGCTCCACAGGGTGACGCGGTCGGCGGCGACGGACAGTACCCAGTACGGCCGTTCGGCGGCCTGCGCGGCGACGAGGTTGCGGGTCAGGAACGTGTCCGAGAGCACGACGCGTTCGGGCACGGTGCGCGAGAGCGTCCACACCTCGTGCTCCCCGGGGGCGGCGAACAGGGCGAGACCGTCCTCGGAGTGCACCGGGTCGATCTCCTTCAGGGCGAGGTCGAGCTGCTCGGAGACGTCGATGCGCCGCTCGCGGGTGACATCGGGATCGGCCTCCAGCTGCTTTCTGGCCTCGGCCAGCAGATTGCGCAGACGGACCGCGTCCTGTGCGTGCTCCGTCCCCCGGCGGTGTGTCGGCATCAGCACGGACACGGCCGGACGGGGGCGGGGGCGGCGCAGACGGGCGAGGGTGTCGGGACTGAGCAGGGGCTGCATGGGTCACCTTCCGTGGTGTGGGGGACCGGTGTGCGGGGCGGGGCGGCCCGCCGGGCCCCTCCGGCGGCGGCGTCCGCACACGGACCGGTGCGGGAGGCGGCGGAGCGGCCGGGGGCCGTGCCCGCCGGCGGCCCCCGGTTCGCCGCATACGCGCCGGCGGCGGCCTGCTGCCCGCCGTGACGGGGCACGGGATGTTCCGGCATGGTGCCTCCTGCCGAGCGAGAAGTCGCTATGTGCACCATATGGCTGATTTTTTGATCGGGCATGCGGGTGGCGGGCGGGCGGTCCGCCCCCGCGGTGCGCCGCTGCGGGGGCCGGAGTGTGCACAGGGCCGGACGGGTGACCCGGCGGTGGCCCCGGGTCTTCCGTTTCAAGGGAAATGTTCGGGTTTGTCGCTAGTGTCGCCCGGGAGGCGGTGAGGCCCGCCCCGCCGAGCCGCACCGACCAGGAGCGACATGACCACGGCCGACACCTCCGCCGGACCGGCGCCCGCCGCCAAGCTGACGCTGCCCACGCTGACCATGATGGTCGTCGGCTCGATGGTCGGGGCGGGCGTGTTCTCGCTGCCCGGCCGCTTCGGCCGGGAGACCGGTGTCGCGGGGGCGCTCATCGCCTGGGCCATCGCCGGATGCGGCATGCTCATGCTCGCCTTCGTCTTCCAGACGCTCGCCGTCCGCAGACCCGACCTCGACGCGGGCGTCTACGCGTACGCCAAGGCCGGCTTCGGCGAGTACCTCGGCTTCTTCGCCGCCTTCGGGTACTGGGCCAGCGCCTGCGTCGGCAATGTGACGTACTGGGTACTGATCATGTCGACGATCGGGGCCGTGGCGCCGGCCCTCGGCGAGGGCGACACCGTCCTCGCCGTGCTTCTCTCCTCGGCCGGCCTGTGGGCGTTCTTCCTCCTCATCCGCCGCGGCGTGAAGGAGGCCGCGGCCGTCAACCGCGTCGTCACCGTGGCCAAGGTCATCCCGATCGCGTTCTTCGCCGTCCTCGCGCTGTTCTTCCTCAAGCCGGACGTCTTCGCCGCGAACTTCTCCGGCGCCGCCTCGGCGGGCTCACTGTTCGAGCAGGTCAGAGGGACCATGCTGGCCACCGTCTTCGTGTTCCTCGGCGTCGAGGGCGCCAGCGTCTACTCGCGCCACGCCCGGCGGCGCGAGGACGTCGGGCGGGCGACCGTACTGGGCTTCCTCAGCGTGTTCGCGGTCTTCGCCTCGGTCACCGTGGTGTCCTACGGCATCCTCCCCATGAACGACCTCGCCCGGCTGCGCCAGCCGTCCATGGCCGGGGTGCTGGAGGCCGCGGTCGGCACCTGGGGCACGGTCTTCGTCAGCGCCGGCCTGATCGTCTCCGTCCTCGGCGCCTATCTCGCCTGGACGCTGATGGCCGCCGAGGTCCTCTTCGTCGCCGCCCTCGACGACGACATGCCGCGCTTCCTGCGCCGCTCCAACGCCGCCGACGTCCCCGTCCCGGCGCTGGTGATGACGACCGTCCTCACCCAGGTCATGCTGGTCGTCGTCCTCTTCTCGGACGACGCCTTCACCTTCGCCCTCGACCTGACGAGCGCCCTGACCCTCATCCCGTTCCTGCTCGCGGCCGCCTTCGCCGTCCGGACCGCGCTGGACGGCGTGGCCCCCGTACGCCATCTGGTGGTCGCGGTGCTCGCCACCGTCTACACCGCGTTCCTCCTCTACGCGGCGGGACTCAAGTACCTCCTGGTGTCCTTCGTCATCTACGCGCCGGCCACGGCCCTGTTCGTGATGGCCCGCAGGGAGCGGCACCGGACACCGTTCTCCCCCCGCGAACTCGTGATCCTCGCCGTCTCCGTCGCCGGAGCGGTGACCGGCGTCCTCGCCCTGGCCGCCGGCCGGATCAGCCTCTGACCGCCCCGGCCCCGAGGAAAGGCACTCCGTGACCCGCCACGACACCCCGCCCGCCCCCGCGCACGGCGTCCACTCCGAGGTCGGCGTCCTGCGCAAGGTCCTGGTCTGCGCGCCCGGACTGGCCCACCGCCGGCTCACCCCCACCAACTCCGCCGACCTGCTGTTCGACGATGTGATGTGGGTGGAGAACGCCCAGCGCGACCACGCGGAATTCGTGGCGGAGCTGCGCGGCCGGGGCGTCGAGGTCGTCGAACTCCACGACCTGCTCGCGCGGACCATGGCGATTCCGAGGGCCAGGGACTGGCTGCTCGACCGCAAGATCACCGCGAACGAGGTCGGCACCGGACTCGTCGAGGGCACCCGGGCCTTCCTGGAGTCCCTCGCCCCCGGCCCGCTCGCCACCTACCTGATCGGCGGCCTCGCCACCACGGACCTGCCGGACGAGTACCGCTCCCCGTCCGTCGCCCTGGTCCGCGAGTCGACGGGCGTACGCGAATACCTCATGCCGCCGCTGCCCAACACCCTCTACACCCGCGACACCACCTGCTGGCTCTACGGCGGCCTCACCCTCAACCCGCTGTACTGGCCCGCCCGCCACGACGAGACCCTGCTGATGAAGGCCGTCTACACCTTCCACCCCGACTTCGCCGGCTCCACCGTCTGGTGGGGCGATCCCGAACAGGACTGGCGGCAGGCGACGTTCGAGGGCGGCGACATCATGCCCGTCGGCAACGGCGTCGTCCTCATGGGCATGAGCGAACGCACCTCGCGGCAGGCGATCACCCAGGTCACGGCGGCCCTGTTCCGCGACGGGGCCGCCGAGCACGTCATCGTCGCCGGGATGCCGAAGCTGCGCTCCGCGATGCACCTCGACACCGTGTTCACCTTCGCCGACCGGGACCTGGTGACGCTGTACCCGGACATCGTGGACGGCATCCACACCTTCTCCCTGCGCCCGGACGACAGGGCGCCCGGCTTCACCGTCACCGACGAGGGCGCCGGCCGCTTCACCGACGTCGTCGCCCGGAGCCTCGGCCTGTCCGCGCTGCGCGTCGTGGAGACCGGGGGCGATGTGTACGCCTCCGAGCGCCAGCAGTGGGACAGCGGCAACAACGCCGTCGCCGTCGAACCGGGCGTGGTCTTCACCTATGACCGCAACACCCAGACCAATGCGCTGCTGCGCGGGGCGGGCGTCGAGGTGATCACCATCGTCGGTGCCGAACTGGGCCGCGGACGCGGGGGCGGCCACTGCATGACCTGCCCGCTCGTCCGCGACCCCGTCGACTTCTGAACCGCCGTCAGTCC
>NZ_JCANQV010000330.1:0-5923 GCF_059553635.1 Candidatus Streptomyces philanthi | reverse complement strand
CTCGCCGGTCGAGTACGACATGCCGGCCGAGGACGACCCGGACCTGGTCGACTCCGCGCTGAGCGGCCACGACCTCATCGTCCGGGAGCTGGGCGCGACGGTGCTGGAGGAGTACAACAACGAGTGAGGCGTCCCGCCCGCCTCGGCGGAGGGCGTGGCCCCGTGACGTCCGTGCGGGGCGTTCACGGTGTGACGGGGGTGAACACTCCGCGTGGACATCCGCGCTTCTCCGTACGGCGTGGGGCGCCCGGCGCGGTAAGCACGTAGGCTCGGGCTACCGCACCAATCGTTGTCGTACGGCAGGAGTTCCGTCGTGATCCCCGGTGGTCAGCCCAATATGCAGCAGCTGCTTCAGCAGGCCCAGAAGATGCAGCAGGACCTCGCGGCCGCTCAGCAGGAGCTGGCCGAGACCCCCGTGGAGGGTTCGGCCGGCGGCGGCCTCGTCAAGGCGACGGTGACCGGCTCCGGTGAGCTGCGGGCCCTGGTCATCGACCCGAAGGCGGTGGACGCCGAGTCCGGTTCCGCCGAGGAGATCGCGGAGACCGTCGCGGACCTCGTCCTGGCGGCCGTCCGGGACGCGAACGCCGGTGCCCAGAAGCTCCAGCAGCAGAAGCTCGGCCCGCTCGCCCAGGGCCTCGGCGGCGGCGGTATCCCGGGTCTCCCCTTCTGAGGGGCGGGTCGGCGCAGGCGGCAGGGCAGCTGAAGAGAGAGAAGACGTTCCGTGTACGAAGGCGTGGTTCAGGACCTGATCGACGAGCTGGGCAGGCTGCCCGGCGTCGGTCCCAAGAGCGCGCAGCGGATCGCCTTCCACGTCCTGCAGGCCGAGCCGACCGACGTCCGCCGGCTGGCGAACGCGTTGATGGAGGTCAAGGCGAAGGTCCGGTTCTGCGCCGTGTGCGGCAATGTCGCGCAGGAGGAGCGGTGCCGGGTCTGCCTGGACCCGCGGCGCGACCCGGCGGTCATTTGTGTCGTGGAGGAGCCCAAGGACGTGGTGGCGATCGAGCGGACGCGTGAGTTCCGCGGCCGCTACCACGTGCTGGGCGGGGCGATCAGCCCGATCGAGGGCGTCGGCCCCGACGACCTGCGGATACGGGAGCTGCTCGCCCGGCTCGCGGACGGTGCTGTCACCGAGCTGATCCTGGCGACCGACCCCAATCTGGAGGGTGAGGCCACGGCCACGTATCTGGCACGCATGGTGAAGCCCATGGGGCTGAAGGTGACGCGACTGGCCAGTGGTCTGCCGGTCGGGGGCGATCTGGAGTACGCAGACGAGGTCACGCTGGGGCGGGCCTTCGAAGGGAGGAGACTTCTCGATGTCTGATGCCACGCTGCACGACGCGACGCGGAATCCCGACGACTTCGCCGTATCCATCTCCGACTCGATCGAGAGCTTCATCGTCGCCGTGACGGAGGTCGCCAAGGGCGACGAGCCGGACAGCGCGGTGCCGTTCCTGCTGCTGGAGATCTCGCAGCTGCTGCTCGCCGGCGGCCGGCTGGGCGCGCACGAGGACATCGTCCCGGACGAGCGTTATGAGCCCGACAGCGGCCCGGAGCCGGACGTGGACGAGCTGCGCGAGCGTTTCGCGGCGCTGCTCGACCCGGTGGACGTCTACTCCGAGGTCTTCGACCCGTACGTACCGCGCAGCGCCCCGGTGGCCAGCCGGATCTCGGACGACCTCGCCGTGATCATCACCGATCTGCGGCACGGGCTGGCGCACTACCGGGCGGGCCGGGTGAGCGAGGCGCTGTGGTGGTGGCAGTTCTCCTACCTGTCCAACTGGGGCCCGACCGCCTCGGCCGCGCTGCGGGCGTTGCAGTCGCTGGTCGCGCATGTCCGTCTCGACCAGCCGCTGGACGCGCTGGACGGCCTGGACACGGACAGCGACGGCGGGGACGAGGACCGGTTGGCCGAGGAGGCCGGCAGGGTCATGGCGGCGGAGATCGCGGGGCCGCTGGGGCTGCGGAGGAGCTAGCCACAGCCGGCACTGCTGAGGCGCGGGTGGTCGTCGTGGGTCCGGGCCCGTACGGACGCTTTCGGTGTGACCTGGGTTACGTTCCCGTGTGCCGGGAGTCTCAGCGGGCATGTGCTGGCCGAGCGGGCGCGACGGGGCGCCGCGCGGATGCGCCGCGGGACGCGGGAAGCGGCGATCACGGTGGCCGGGGTCTGGATGCCGGTCACTGTGTTTGACCGTTGAGTGAGCACTGTGTCTCACGATGTGACAACGACGGGGCGGAATCCGCCTGCTCGGTAGACTGAGCCGACCGCAGTACCCCCATTTCCGGGGGTCCGGGAGGAAAACTCCCGAAGAGACAGTTGCGAGGAGCGCACGTGGGCCTTGTCGTGCAGAAGTACGGCGGCTCATCCGTTGCGGATGCCGAGGGCATCAAGCGCGTTGCCAAGCGAGTCGTCGAGGCCAAGAAGAACGGCAACCAGGTTGTCGTGGTGGTTTCGGCGATGGGCGACACGACGGACGAGCTGATCGATCTCGCTCAGGAAGTGTCCCCGATTCCGTCGGGGCGCGAGTTCGACATGCTGCTGACCGCCGGAGAGCGGATCTCCATGGCCCTGCTGGCGATGGCGATCAAAAACCTCGGCCATGAGGCGCAGTCCTTCACGGGCAGCCAGGCCGGGGTGATCACGGACTCGGTGCACAACAAGGCGCGGATCATCGATGTCACGCCCGGCCGCATCCAGGCGTCCATCGACGACGGCAACATCGCCATCGTCGCCGGGTTCCAGGGTGTGTCGCAGGACAAGAAGGACATCACCACGCTGGGGCGGGGCGGCTCGGACACCACCGCCGTCGCGCTGGCGGCCGCGCTGAACGCCGATGTCTGCGAGATCTACACCGATGTGGACGGCGTCTTCACCGCCGACCCCCGGGTCGTGAAGAAGGCCCGGAAGATCGACTGGATCTCGTTCGAGGACATGCTGGAGCTGGCGAGCTCCGGCTCCAAGGTGCTGCTGCACCGTTGTGTCGAGTACGCACGCCGTTACAACATCCCGATCCACGTCCGCTCGTCCTTCTCGGGTCTGAAGGGCACGTGGGTCAGCAACGAACCGCAAGGGGACCAGCCGATGGAGCAGGCAATCATCTCGGGCGTCGCACACGACACCTCCGAGGCGAAGGTCACGGTCGTCGGTGTCCCGGACAAGCCGGGCGAGGCCGCGCGGATCTTCCGTGCCATCGCGGACGCCGAGGTCAACATCGACATGGTCGTCCAGAACGTGTCGGCCGCCTCGACCGGTCTGACGGACATCTCCTTCACCCTGCCGAAGGCCGAGGGGCGCAAGGCCGTCGCCGCGCTGGAGCGGACCCGCGCGTCGGTGGGCTTCGACTCGCTGCGCTACGACGACCAGATCGCCAAGATCTCGCTGGTCGGCGCGGGGATGAAGACCAACCCGGGCGTCACCGCGACGTTCTTCGAGGCGCTGTCGAACGCCGGGGTGAACATCGAGCTCATCTCGACATCCGAGATCCGTATCTCGGTCGTCACGCGGGCCGATGACGTCAACGAGGCCGTCCGGGCCGTGCACACCGCCTTCGGTCTCGACTCCGAGAGCGACGAGGCCGTGGTCTACGGCGGCACCGGGCGATGAACCCGGCCGGCACGGGCGCCCTGTTCTCCGCGCGGGACGCGGGGGCGGGCGCCCGTGCCGCTGCCGACGGCCCAAGGCCCTGCCTCGCGGTCGTCGGTGCCACCGGGGCCGTGGGCACGGTGGCGCTCGGCATCCTGTCCGAGCGGGCCGACGTCTGGGGCGAGATCCGGCTGGTCGCCTCGGACCGCTCGGCCGGCCGCAAGCTGACCGTGCGCGGTGAGCGGACCGAGGTCCTCGCCCTGGACGAGGACGCCCTCGACGGTGTCGACATCGCGCTGTTCGCCGTGCCGGACGAGGTCGCCGCGCGCTGGGCGCCCGTCGCGGCGGACCGGGGCGCGGTCGTCGTGGACAGCTCGTCCATATTCCGGACGGACCCGGAGGTGCCCCTCGTCGTCCCCGAGATCAACGGGCACGCGGCGCGGTCCCGGCCGCGCGGGATCATCGCGAACCCGGACGGCACCACCCTCACGATGATCGTCGCCCTGGGCGCGCTGCACGCCGCGTACGGGCTGACCGGGCTGGTCGTCTCCTCGTACCAGGCCGTCTCGGGCGCCGGCCGGGCCGGTGTCGACACCCTGCGGGCGCAGCTGGCGGCGGTGTCCGGTACGGAGCTGGGGACCGCGCCGGGCGATGTGCGGCGGGCCGTCGGCGACACGCTGGGACCGTTCCCCGCGCCGGTCGCGCTCAATGTCGTGCCGTGGGCCGGGACGCTCCAGGAGGACGGCTGGTCGTCCGAGGAGACCGCGGTCCGCGAGGCGTCCCGCAGGGTTCTGGGCCTGCCGGGGCTGCCGGTCTCCGTGACCTGTGTGCGGGTCCCGGTGGTCACCACGCACGCGGTGGCGGTGCACGCCCGGTTCGAGCGGGAGGTCACGGTCGCCGGGGCGCACGAGACCCTGGCCGCGGCGCCCGGCGTCGTCCTGAGCGACGAACCGGCGGCGGGGGAGTACCCCACGCCCGCCGACGCGGTGGGCACGGACCCGGCCTGGGTGGGACGGGTGCGGCGCTCGCCGGACGACCCGCGGGCGCTGGAGCTGTTCGTGTGCGGGGACAATCTGCGCAAGGGAGCGGCGTTGAACGCGGTGCAGATCGCCGAGGCCGTCGCGGGGGAGCCGCGGGCGTAGTCCCGGGGCGGTGGGTGGCCGCTTCTTGGCGTGAAGGGGCGGCGTGAGCTTGACCTCCTGGGACATACTTTGTGGAACGTGTGAAGGTCCTGTGAGCGCGTCGGTGTGCCGTGTCCTGCGGCGCGCTGAGGTGCTCCGGGGCGCCCGGCCGTGCGCTCCCCGCCGTACTGCAACCGCCAGTCGGTCGGGGAGCGTCTTTGTGGCCGCCCCGGGGGGTGGCCGCAGGGCGGCCGAGGGGCATCCGGGATGATCCCCTAAGGCCCCGGGTGCTCCGGGGCGCGGGGCAACCGCACCGGAACAAATGGGGTATTGGGGAAGAGCTGGTACGCATGAGGGCGTTTGACGCATCGTCGACGATGGTGTCCTGCGCGTACAACCCTGACGGGGGGAAGCGTGTCCAACAGGCGTGGCAGAGGTTCTCGGATTCACGATCGCCCCGGCGGGGCCGGCGAGCGCCGCGGTGCGCCCGCCGCGCAGCCGTGCGCCCGGAGGCATGCCCGTGATCGCCCCCTGGTCCGCCGCGCACCCCTCGTCCGTCCCCTCCCAGTGCGGGGATGCTGACGACGCGATGGCAGCCGGCACCACCGTCGATCACCTCACCGAGACCTACCGCGCGCACTACCGCTCCCTGCTGGGCCTTGCCGCCCTGCTCCTGGACGACACGGCGTCCTGCGAGGACGTGGTGCAGGAGGCGTTCATCCGCGTGCACTCCGCCCGGGGCCGGGTCCGCGACCCCGAGAAGACCCTCGCCTATCTGCGGCAGACCGTCGTCAACCTCTCCCGCTCCGCGCTGCGCCGCCGCATCCTCGGCCTCAAGCTGCTCTCCAAGCCCATGCCCGACATGGCCAGCGCCGAGGAGGGCGCCTACGACCTCCTGGAGCGCGACCAGCTCATTCAGGCCATGCGCGGACTCCAGCGCCGCCAGCGTGAGGTCCTCGTCCTGCGCTACTTCGCCGACATGACGGAGGCCCAGGTCGCCGAGACGCTCGGCATATCGCTCGGCTCGGTCAAGGCATACGGATCGCGCGGTATCGCGGCGCTGCGCGTCGCGATGGGGGCCCCGGCATGAGCGGAACGTCGTACGGACCGGGACGGGCCGGTCACCCCGCGCGCCCGCAGGACGCCACCGCTGGGGGCGACGGCACGCCCGGAGAACACCCCGCGCGGCCCGTATGCCTTGACCGAGCCGAGCGATATGCCG
>NZ_JCANQV010000329.1:0-5977 GCF_059553635.1 Candidatus Streptomyces philanthi | reverse complement strand
GCGCCGGATCGGGCCCGACCCGGAAGCCGCGCCCCTGCTCCTCCAGCCACTCGGCCACCCCGGTCGCGGCGGCCAGGCCGAAGGCGCTGCCGCCGGTCAGCACCACCGCCTCCACCCGCTGGACGAGGTTGCGCGGGTCCAGTGCGTCGGTCTCGCGGGTGCCGGGCCCGCCCCCGCGCACGTCGACGGCCGCGATGGCGCCGCCGACGGGCGCCAGGACGACGGTGGTACCGGTGAGACGGCCGTCGCCGACGCGCTGCGCGTGGCCGACGCGGAGGCCGGCGACGTCGACGAGGGAGTCGTGCGGGCCGGGGGAGGGGGCGGTGTCCCGCCGGGCCGTCCCGTCGTGGGCGCTGCGCGCGTCGGGCGTCATGGCGCGCGCGTCCCGCCCGCCCTGCTCCTGCTGTCCGTCAGCCATGCGTCAACGAGTACCACGGTACGGGTGAACAAGGGCCCTCTCGGTGGACGCAGACCGCGGCGCCGGCACCCGGCCCCTGGCACCCGGTGCCGCGCACGGTCGCCGGGGGCCCGTTCAGAGCCCCTTGGCCGGCCCCATCACGATGACCGGGTGGAGCTTCGGGTCCAGGGTCCGCAGGAGTTCCTTCATCACCGCGGGCTTGAGGCTGACACAGCCCTGGGTGGGGCCGTCGTGGTCGACGTGCAGCCAGACGCCACCGCCCTTGGCCTCGCCCTCCGGACGCTGCCCGTCCAGCGGGGACGTGCCGGGGACCCGGTTGTAGTTGATGGCGATGACGTAGTCGAAGGCGCCGGCGAGGGGTTCGCCCTCGACACCGGTGCCGTTGGCGACGAAGTTCTCGTTGTGGTCGTAGGGCAGCTTGGTGCCCTTGGGCGGGGGCAGGCGGCCCCCGGCGTCGGTGAGGGTGTAGACGCCCTCGGGGGAGCGCAGATCGCCGTAGCGGTGGTCGCCGGTCCAGCCGCGGGCGGCGTTGTGCGCGGCCCAGGTCGCGTCGGGCCGCCACTCGGCCGAGCCCTCCGCGCGGGTGTAGAGCACCACGTCGGACGCGTACGAGTCGGAGCCCTTGCCCGTGACGACCAGCACCTGGCGGCTGTTCGCCGGTATCCGCTTGAGGGTGGCGTCGCTCAGACCGGGGATGCGGCGGACGGAGCGCGAGACCCTGGTGAGGGCGTCGGGCGCGGACGCCGCGTCCGGTTGTGTCGCGGTCTTGGGGGTGCCGTTCTTGGCCTCAGGCTGCGCGTTGTGGTCGTCGCCCGATGCGGGCCAGGCCCACAGGGCGGTGCCCACCAACGTGGTCAGCGCGAGACCGCTCACGGCTTTCCCGCGCCGGGACAGACCTCGGGGCGCGCGGGGCTGAGCGTGGCGGGCGGCCATGGCTGGCGTCTCCTCAGGTACGGACGAAAGGACGAACCCTAGGTATAAAAAGGGCAATCTGCACCCTACCGCGAGCGGGCGGCGGTGCCGGGCCCACTCTCGCCCATGACGGAGGGGGCGGGTACGGCGGGGTCCGAAACTCGCGGAAGGTGACGAGGGATTGAGGGGGTTTGAGGGGCGGGAACGCGCGTAGGTGGCCCGGAGGCGGCGGCAGAACATGGCTGGAAACCACATCAACTCGCCGCAGGCGGTTACGAGTTCGTATACACCGACCGTGGCGTGCCGGTCACGCCGGGTGAACCGGGTGCCGGAACGGGCATCCGCCCCGTGCCGTACGGCAGTTCGGCACACTTCCGGGTGGCACGGAGGGCCACCCCCACGGGGGACCTCCCCGCGACCGGCGCCACCCCCGTCAGTGCTCCTCGGCCACCGCCGCACCCTGCCGCGCCGTCAGCGTGACACCCACCGCGACCGTGGCGGAGGCCACCAGACCGGCCGCCAGGACCGCGAGCCGCCCGGCGGCGGTGCAGACCAGGACGAGGAGCGCGGATATCGGCAGGACCAGCTGCTGGAGCGGCCCGCGCTTCTGGTGCCGGGAGTGGACCAGCCACACGGTGGCCATGAACAGCGCGGCCGGCACCGTCACACACGCCGCCGCCGCGACCGCCGGCAGCGCGGACTTCCCCGTCGCCTCCTCCACCGCGACCTCGATGCCCGCGCCGATCGCCGCCGCCGACCCGTACACCAGGTAGTGCCCGTACCCCCAGACGAACGCCTGGCGGCTGGAGGCCAGATGGGTGTGGATGGGCACCGCGAAGTAGATCCAGTACGCCGCGAACACCAGCAGCAGACCGCCGCCCGCGAGCGGCAGCAGGACCCCCGGCGCCACATGCGTGTCCAGTGCGGACTGCACCGCGACGGTGGCCGCCGCGATCGTCTCGCCCAGCACGATGATGACGAACAGCCCGTGGCGCTCGGCGATGTGGTGCGGATGCCAGGCCGTGCGCCGGTCCCGTTCGGCGAGGGCCGGAACGGACATCTCCAGTACGGCCATCACCACGAACACCCACGGCCGCCCGCCCGGCGGCAGCAACAGCAGCCCCAGCCACCCGACCTGGCACAGGCACACCCCCACCGCGTACCGCAGCGCCGTACGCCGCTCCGCGCCCCGGCTGCCGTGCGCGGCCCGCAGCCACTGGGTGACCATCGCCAGCCGCATCACCACATAGCCGGACCACACGACCCGGAAGTCCCCGTGGTCGAACGCCCTCGGCACCCCGGCCGCCAGGATCAGCACCCCGGCGATCTGCACCAGCGTGACGACCCGGTAGGGCACGTCGTCGGTGTCGTACGCCGAGGCGAACCACGAGAAGTTCACCCACGCCCACCACACCGCGAAGAACAGCATCAGATAGCCGGTGACGCCGTGCCCCGGGTGGCCCTCCGCGAGCGCGTGCACCAGTTGCCGGCCCGCCTGGGCGATGGCCACGACGAAACACAGGTCGAAGAAGAGTTCCAGCGGCGTCGAGACGCGGTGCGACTCGTCACTCCGCCGCGGCCGCATCGGAACCCGTACGGGCCTGCCCACGTCAGACGGTGCCCGGCGCCTGCGGGCGGCCCGCTGGTGACGTTCTGGTGGGGCGGGGCACGCCGGACATGCGGGGCTCCTTCCACGGCGCGGCCCCGGGCCCGGTGCGCGGGGACCGTCCCCAGTACAACCCGGTGCGCGCCGGTTCGCCACGCGAGCGGCGGACGGGGCGGACCGGAGCGGAGTGTCGCGTGCGCACGGGTGACGCCCGGGGCGACGCCTCGTCAGGAGCCGAGTACGGAGGCGCCTACTCGGCCACCGCCTCCACCACCGAGGCGAACGCCGACGTCGGCAGCACCCGCGTCAGCCGGAACCCCGTCGCGTCCAGCAGCGAGGCGAACTCCTCGGCCGAGCGCTCCCGCCCGTCGACCAGCGGCAGCAGCGCCACATCCATCGTCTTGCCGAAGTGCGGCCCGTTCCCCGGCCGCAGCACACACTCGACGACCAGCAGCCGCGCACCCGCCGCCATCGCCGCCCGGCAGCCGCGCAGCACCCGCCGGCAGGCGTCGTCCGGCCAGTCGCGCAGCACGTGCTTGAGGACGTAGACGTCGCCGCCCTCGGGGACCGACGTGAAGAAGTCACCGGGCTCGGTGCGCCAGCGGCCCTCCAGCCCCTCCTCGTCCAGGAGGTGACGGGCGAGCGGTGCGGGCCGGTCGAAGAGGACGCCGGTCAGCCCCGGGTGGCGGCGCAGCACGGCGCGCAGCAGCCCGCCGCGCCCGCCGCCGACGTCGACGACCGTCCCGGTGGACGGGAACGGGTACACCTCGGCGACGGCCTCGTCCCCCTGACGGGAGAGCGCGGCGGTCCCGTCGTCGACCAGGTCGCGCAGCGCCGGGTCGGTCTCCAGATGTTCGGCGAACGGCTTGCCGAAAAGGCGTTCGCCGTTCGCGCCGCCCTCGCGCACCGCGTCCTCCAGGCCCGCCGAGGCACGCAGGAACAGGTCGTCGGTCGTCATCAGCACCGCACTGTGCAGCGAGTCGGGGACGTCGGTGCGCAGCAGCCGGGCGGTGGGCGTCAGACGGTAGGCGCCCGCCGCGTCCTCCCGGAAGACGCCGTGCGCGGCTAGGAGGCGCAGCACGCGGTGCAGCTCCGGCGCCTCGGTGCCGGTGGCGTCCGCGAGCTGGGCCGGGGTGCGCGGGCCGAGCGCGAGATGGTCGGCGATGCGGTGGCGGGCCGCGGTGCGCAGGGCGGCGGTCAGGACATGGCCCATCGCCTGGTCCAGGAGACGTGCGGCGAGGTCGGTGGGGTCGTCGCTGGTGTGGGGTGGTGGGGTGTCCAACGTCCGCCTCCGGTCGTCGACGTGAGCTTAGGCAATCACGGTGGCAGCAGCCGGCTCCGGTGTCACGGGGGTACCGGCCGCACCCGCCAACTCCGGCCAGGTGCAGGCCACAGGCCCCCCGGGCAGCGCGGACGCCGTGCGGACCCGCCCTCGGACGCCCCGTGTACCCGTCCGCCCGTCCGTGGTCGAATGCGCCCATGAGCGATCACGACAGCGCACGTCCTGGCCCTCACCCGACCCCCGCCGCCCGGGACGCCGTCCTGGCCCCCCTCGACGACCGCCTCCCCGACCTCGTAGACCTCTACAAGGATCTCCACCGCCACCCCGAACTCGGCTTCCAGGAGACCCGCACCGCCGCCGAGACCGCCCGCCGCCTCACCGCCCACGGCTACGACGTCACCACCGGCATCGGTGGTACGGGCGTGACGGGTGTGCTGCGCAACGGCCCCGGGCCCGTGGTGCTGCTGCGCGCCGACATGGACGCCCTGCCCGTCACCGAACGCACCGGCCTCCCGTACGCCTCCACCGTCCCCGGCCGGATGCACGCCTGCGGCCACGACATCCACGTCACCTGCCTGCTGGGCGCCGCCGACCTGCTGGCGGAAGGCCGCGACCACTGGTCCGGCACGGTGATCGCGCTGTTCCAGCCCGCCGAGGAGATCGGCAGCGGCGCCCGCTCCATGCTCGACGACGGCCTCTACAGCAAGGGCCTGGTGCCCGTCCCGGACGTGGTCCTCGCCCAGCACGTCGGCCCGTTCGGCGCCGGACTGATCGCATACTGCCCCGGCGCCTGCATGGCCGCCTCCGACAGCCTCGCGATCACCTTCCACGGCACCGGCGGCCACGGCTCGCGCCCCGAGACCACCGTCGACCCGATCCTCATGGCGGCCGCGTTCGTCCAGCGGGTGCAGTCCGTCGTGGCCCGCGAGGTCGCGCCCAAGGACCGTGTGGTGGTCACCGTCGGCTCCTTCCACGCCGGGGACGCCTCCAACGTCATCCCCGACCAGGCCGTCGTCCGCCTCAGCGTCCGCACCTTCGAGCCCGGGGTCCGCACCGCCGTCCTCGCCGCGATCGAACGCATCGCCCGCGCCGAGGCCACCGCCTCCGGGGCGGACCGCGCACCCGACATCGAGGCCCTCGACACCTTCCCCGTCACCGTCAACGACGACCGCACCCTCACCGAGGTCAACACCGCCCTGACCGCGTTCTTCGGCGAGCAACGCCTCTTCCCCTACGACCCCGCCTCCGGCAGCGAGGACGCCGGCGAACTGGCCACCGCCGCCGGAGCGCCCCTCTACTACTGGTGGCTCGGCGGCTGGGACCCCGACGCGTTCCATACCGCCCTCGCCGCCGGCCGGCTGGCCCAGGACATCCCCTCCAACCACTCGGCCCGCTTCGCCCCCGTCCCCGAACCCACCCTCACCATGGGCGTCCAGGCCCTGGCCACCGCCGCCCTGAGCCGCTTGGCGGCAGCGGACTCCTGAACGGCGTGGTGCCCGCCCGTTGACCTTGCCCTTGGGGGAAGCACCAGCATCGGCGGTGCCGGGCGGAAAGCCCGGTCGAGGACGGCGCGCCGAAGGGCGCGTGGGCTGGGGAGGGGGCGTGCGGGGCGCTGGGGCGCTGGGACGGCGGGTGTCGGCGTGGCCGGTACGTGGCGTGGCCGGCGCCCCGGGGTGAGCGGTGTGTACGGGTGCGCCGGGACGAGGTGTGCCGGTGCGTGGGGGCGGGACGTAGGGGCCCTCCGGGCAGTGGCGTACGA
>NZ_JCANQV010000328.1:0-5994 GCF_059553635.1 Candidatus Streptomyces philanthi | reverse complement strand
GGCCCGCCACCCACGGGCTGCGCTCCCATCTCGCCCTCGCCGGCGGCATCGCCACCGAACCGGTCCTCGGCAGCCGCTCCGCCGATCTCCTCTCCGGCCTGGGCCCGGACCCGCTCACCGACGGCACGGTGCTCCCCCTCGGGCGCCCCTACGGCCCGCCGCCCGCCGTGGACGCCGTGCCGCAGCCGGGCCCGCCCGGTGAACTCGTCCTCCCCTTCCTGCCCGGCCCCCGTGACGACTGGTTCACCGAGCACGGCCTGCGCACCCTGACGAGCGGCCGGTACCGGGTCTCGGCGGCGAGCAACCGCATCGGGCTGCGCACCGAGGGCCCGCCCCTCGAACGCGCCCGCTCCGGCGAACTGCCCAGCGAGGGCATGGCGCTGGGCGCCCTCCAGGTCCCGCCGGACGGCCTGCCGGTGCTGTTCCTGCACGACCACCCGACCACCGGCGGCTATCCCGTGGTCGGGGTGGTGCCCGAACGCTTCCTGGCCGCCGCGGCCCAGGCCGTACCGGGCACCCCGGTCCGCTTCGTCCCGCGGCGGCACGGCCGCCCGACGGCACGCCGGTAGGAGGCCGGGCCCCGCACGTCACCCCGGCATCGGGAGGTATCCGCGGACTCCCGTGAGCGAGGACGCCACACGGTGGGAAGACACCAGTGAGCGGACGAGCGCCTCACGGACAGGAGAACCGCATGACACCGGACCGGCACAGGACGACGGCGGACCGGACCTTCACGGCGGACGGCCCCACGGCTCCCCGGCACCGCCCCCGGGGAGCGGTGCGGCACGCCGCCCGTGTCGCCCGGTCGGCGGGTGCCGCGGCGCCCCTCGTCCTCGAACGCGGCAACGGGAGGCGGCTGCGGCGGCTGACGGTGGCGGCCGGGGACCGGGTGCGCCAGCGGCTGCGCCCGACCCGCGCCCGGATGCGGGCCCTCGTCGTCCGCCCCGGAGGGCGGCTGGACTGGGAGGACGTGCCGGTGCCCCGGCCCCCGGGCCCGCACGGCGCTCTGGTCCGCCCGGTCGCGGTGGCCACCTGCGACATGGACCGCCCCCTCGCCCTGGGCGCCACCCCCTTCCCGCTGCCGCTGCACCTGGGGCACGAGTGCGTCGCCGAGGTCCTGGAGACCGGCGAGGCGGTGACCTCCGTACGGCCCGGACAACGCGTCGTCGTCCCCTTCCAGATCAACTGCGGCACCTGCCCGCCGTGCCGCGCCGGACACACCGCCAACTGCACCGGCACACCCCCGCTGTCCCTCTACGGCTTCGGGCTGGCCGGCGGCCACTGGGGCGGCGCCTTCGGCGACCGGCTCGCCGTGCCGTACGCGGACGCCATGCTCGTCCCGCTGCCCCCCGCGCTCTCCCCGGCCGCCGCCGCGTCGGTCGCCGACAGCGTCTGCGACGGCTACCGCCACATCGCCCCGCACCTGCCCGCGCTGCTGGACCGCGACCCGGGCACGACGGTCACCGTCGTCGGCGCCCTCCGCCCGCACTCTCTCTTCAGCCCCAGCTGCCCCTTGTACGCCGCGCTCACCGCCCAGGCCCTCGGCGCCCGCCATGTCGTCTTCGCCGACCGCCGCCCCACCGTGCGACGGCAGGCCCGCGCCCTCGGGATGGAGACCGTCACCCCCGCGCGGCTGCGGGCGATGCCCCGCACCCCGCTGGTCGTCGACGTCACCGCCGACCCCCGCGGGCTGGCGCTGTGCCTGTCCGTCACCGCGCCCGACGGCGTGTGCAGCAGCGCGGGCGGCCTGCACACCACGGCCCGTGTCCCCCAGTTCCGGATGTACGGCCGCAATGTCACCCTGCACGTCGGCCGCACCCACGCCCGCGCCCTGATCCCCGGCGTCCTCGCCCTGATGGCCGACGGGCGGCTGTGCCCCCAGGACGTCATCACCGAACTGGCCGCCCTGGACGACGCGCCCCGCGCCCTGCGCCGCTATCTCCGGCAGGAGATCACCAAGACGGTGCTGACCTGCTGACCTGCTGACCTGCCGTCATTCCGGCTTCCCGTACCCGCCGCCGCCCGGCGTCCGCACCACCAGGACGTCCCCCGGCCCGACCTCCGCCGTGTCACACCCCCGGAGCACCTCGGTGGAGCCGTCCGCGCGCTCCACGAGGTTGGCGCCCAGCGCCCCGGGCGCGCCGCCCGCCATCCCGTACGGGGGGACCCGGCGGTGGCCGGTGAGCAGGGCCACCGTCATCGGTTCCAGGAACCGCAGCCGGCGCTCGACGCCGCAGCCGCCGTGCCAGCGGCCCGTCCCCCCGGTGCCGGGCCGGACGGCGAAGGCGTCGACGCGGACGGGGTAGCGCCACTCCAGGACCTCGGGGTCGGTCAGCCGCGAGTTGGTCATGTGGGTCTGTACCGCGTCGGTGCCGTCGAAGCCGTCCCCGGCGCCGGAACCGGAGGCCACGGTCTCGTAGTACTGCACCCGGTCGTTGCCGAAGGTGACGTTGTTCATGGTGCCCGCCCCCTCGGCCTGGACGCCCAGCGCCGCGTAGAGGGCGCCGGTGACGGCCTGGGAGGTCTCCACGTTCCCCGCGACCGTGGCGGCCGGGTGGACGGGCGCGAGCATGCAGCCCTCGGGGATGCGGACCTCGACGGGGGCGAGGCAGCCGCTGTTGAGGGGGATGTCCTCGGCGACCAGGGTGCGGAAGACGTAGAGGACCGCGGCCGTCACCACCGAGCGGGGCGCGTTGGTGTTGCCCGGCTGCTGCGGGGAGGTGCCGGTGAAGTCCAGGACGGCGCCGCGCTCGGTCCGGTCGACGGTCAGCGTGACCCGGATGCGGGCGCCGGAGTCGGTCTCGTAGTCGCAGCGGCCGTCGCGGAGCCCGGCGATGATGCGGCGCACCGACTCCTCGGCATGGTCGCGGACGTGCCGCATGTACGCCTGGACGACGTCGAGGCCGAACTCGTCCGTCATCCGGCGCAGTTCCTCGATGCCCTTCTCGTTCGCGGCGATCTGGGCGCGCAGATCGGCGAGGTTGGCGTCGGGAGCGCGGGAGGGGTACGGGCCGGACGTGAGCAGGGCGCGGGTCTCGCTCTCGCGCAGCCGGCCGTCGCGGACGAGCAGCCAGGTGTCGAAGAGGACGCCCTCCTCCTCGATGGTGCGGCTGAACGCGGGCATCGAGCCCGGGGTGATGCCGCCGATCTCCGCGTGGTGGCCGCGCGAGGCGACGAGGAACAGCAGGGTGGTGCCCGCCTCGTCGAAGACGGGCGTGACGACGGTGACGTCGGGCAGATGGGTGCCGCCGTGGTACGGGTCGTTGACCGCGTACACATCGCCGGGCCGCAGGTCGCCCGCGGTGCGCCGGAGCACCTCCTTGAGGGAGTCGCCCATCGACCCGAGGTGGACGGGGATGTGGGGGGCGTTGGCGATGAGGTTGCCCTCGGCGTCGAACAGGGCGCAGGAGAAGTCGAGGCGTTCCTTGATGTTGACGGAGTGGGCGGTGTTCTCCAGGCGGACGCCCATCTGCTCGGCGATGGCCATGAAGAGGCTGTTGAAGACCTCCAGCATCACGGGGTCGGCGGTGGTGCCGACGGCCGCCCGCCCGGGACGCGGACCGGTGCGGCGCAGCACCAGGTGGCCGCGCTCGCCCGCCTCGGCCCGCCATCCGGGGTCGACGACGGTCGTCGCGTCCTCCTCCGCGATGATCGCGGGCCCGGTGAGGGTGTCGCCGGGGCACAGGTCCGTGCGCCGGTACAGCCCGGTGTCGTGCCAGGCGTCCGCGGCGTACATCCGTACCGTCGCGGCCGGCCGCGGCTTTCCCGTGCGGCGCGGGGGCCCCGCGTCGTACGCCCTCACCTCGCCGGCCGTCCCCCGCGCCTCGACCGTCACGGCCTCGGCGACCAGCGGTTTGTCCATGGTGAAGGCGTAGCGGGCGCGGTGGGCGCGGGTGAAGGCGTCGGCCATCTCCGCGGTGCCGGCGAGCGGCACGGGCAGGGGGGAGTCGGTGCCCGCGTAGCGGACGAGGACCCGGGCGCGGGTGGTGATGCTCTCCCCGGGCACCCCGTCGTCGAGGAGTTCGCGCCGGGTCCGCTCCGCGAGCGCGTCGCACACCGCGCGGACCCGGTCGGCGGCCCCGGGCCCGTCCAGTTCGGTCTCCACGGCCTTCTCCCGCATCGCGGTGGCGTCGGCGACGCCGATGCCGTACGCGGAGAGCACCCCGGCCATCGGCGGGACGAGGACCGTTTCGACGCCCAGCGCGTCGGCGACCGCGCAGGCGTGCTGGCCGCCCGCGCCGCCGAAGCTGGTGAGCGCGTAGCGGGTGATGTCGTGGCCGCGCTGGACGGAGATCTTCTTGACGGCGTTGGCCATGTTGAGGACGGCGATGTCCAGAAAACCGGCGGCGACCTGCTCGGGCCCCCGGTCGTCGCCGGTGGCGGCCGCGGCCCGGCGGGCGAGGGCGGCGAAGCGGTCGCGGACGGTGCCGTCGTCCAGCGGCAGATCGCCGTCCGGGCCGAACACCGCGGGGAAGTACGCGGGCTGGACACGGCCGAGCATCACATTGGCGTCGGTGACGGTCAGCGGGCCGCCGCGCCGGTAGCAGGCCGGGCCGGGCACCGCGCCCGCCGAGTCGGGGCCGACGCGGTAGCGGCGCCCGTCGAAGTGCAGCACCGAGCCGCCGCCCGCCGCGACGGTGTGGATGTTCATCATGGGGGCGCGCATCCGCACCCCCGCGACCTCGCTGCCCAGGACGCGCTCGAACTCCCCCGCGTAGTGCGACACATCGGTGGACGTCCCGCCCATGTCGAAGCCGATCACCCGGTCGTACCCCCCTCCCGCCTCGGCGGCGGAACGGGCCATCCCGACGACACCGCCCGCGGGGCCGGACAGCACCGCGTCCTTCCCCCGGAAGTGCTCGGCCTGCCGCAGCCCGCCGTTGGACTGGAGGAACATCAGCCGGATGCCGGGGAGCTGGGCCGCGACCTCGTCGACGTAGCGGCCCAGGACCGGCGACAGATACGCGTCGACGACGGTGGTGTCCCCGCGCGGCACCAGCTTCACCAGCGGGCTGACCTCGTGCGAGCAGCTGACCTGCTCGAACCCGGCACGCTCGGCCAGCTCCGCGACGGCCCGCTCGTGGGCGCCGTGGCGGTAGCCGTGCAGCAGGACGACGGCGGCGCTGCGCAGCCCGTCGGCGCGGGCCCGCAGCAGCGCGGTGTGCACCGCCGCGGTGTCCAGCGGGCGGACGACCGTGCCGTGCGCGTCGACCCGCTCGGGCACCTCGATCACCCGCGCGTACAGCGGCTCGGGCAGCACGATGTGCCGGTCGAAGATCCGGGGGCGGTTCTGGTAGGCGATGCGCAGCGCGTCGCGGAAGCCCTCGGTGACGAGCAGGACGGTCGGCTCGCCGGTGCGTTCCAGCAGGGCGTTGGTGGCGACGGTGGTGCCCATCTTGACGACCGCGACGCGCTCGGCCGGTACCGGTTCGTCCGGCCCGAGCCCCAGCATCATGCGGATGCCGGCGACCGCGGCGTCCCGGTAGCGCTCGGGGTGGTGCGAGAGCAGCTTGCCGGTGACCAGCCGTCCGTCGGGGCGCCTGCCGACGATGTCCGTGAACGTGCCGCCGCGGTCGATCCAGAACTCCCACCGTCCGGTCATCCGGCCATTGTCCCAGCGGGCGGCCCGGACACCAGGGGCCGCGCGGGCGCGCCGGGCCGCTTCACACCGGCGAGGCGTCCGGCCCGAACCGGTCGCGGACCGCCGTCTGCACCTCGGCCTCCTCGGCCGGGTCGGCGGCCAGCCGGCGCAGCTGGTCGACGACGCGGGTGTCCGCGGTCGTGGCGTGCCGGGCGGCCAGCTCGCGGGTGGTCTCCTCGCAGTCCCACAGGCATTCGACGGCGAAACCGGCCGCGAACCCGGGGTCGGTGGCGGCGAGCGCGGCGGCGGCCCGCCCGCGCAGGTGCGAGGAGGACGTCTCGCGGTAGAGGTGGCGCAGTACGGGCGCGGCGCAGCCGACGCCGAACCGGCCGACGCCGTCGACCAGCTCCCCC
>NZ_JCANQV010000327.1:0-5999 GCF_059553635.1 Candidatus Streptomyces philanthi | reverse complement strand
CAGTGCTGGTGGGGGTGGTCTGGCTGGTGTTCGGGGTGGTGGCGCACCGCAGGATGCGGGCGATGGCCGTGCCCCGTCCGGGTGTGCTGCCGCCGGGGACCGTCCTGCTGTCGGCGGGCTGCGCGGCCGCCCTGGCGGTGCTGGGAGCCGTCCTGCTGCTGGCCCCGTAGGGCCCGGGTGCCGTGTCCGTGCTGGCCGGAAACCGTCCGTGATCCACGCCCCACGCACGCCCTCTGGACGCCATACCGACTAGTCGGCATGATCGTGCCCAGCGACGTCCACTCCACACGGATTCCACGGAGGAGCACGATGAGCAAGGCCACCCCGCCCCCGCAGGAAGCGGACCGGGAGGGGCCGCCCGGCCTCGACCCCGTCCGGCTGCGCGCGCATCTGGACCGGGAACGCCCGGGACTGGTCGGCGGGCCGCTGAGCGTGCGGCTGATCGAGGGCGGGCGGTCCAACCTCACCTACCGCGTCACCGACGGCACCTCCTCCTGGGTGGTGCGCCGCCCGCCGCTGGGGCACGTCCTGGCCACCGCGCACGACATGGGGCGCGAGCACCGGGTGATCAGCGCCCTGCACGGCACGCCCGTACCGGTCCCGGAGGCGCTGCTGCTGTGCGAGGACGAGTCGGTCGTCGGCGCGCCGTTCTACGTGATGGAGCTGGTCGAGGGCACCCCGTACCGCAGCGCCGGCCAGCTGCGGGCGCTGGGGCCCGAGCGCACCCGGAACGTGGTGCTCTCCCTCGTCGACACCCTGGTCGCGCTCCACGCCGTCGAGCCGGACGCGGTGGGCCTGGGCGGCTTCGGGCGTCCGGACGGCTTCCTGGAGCGGCAGGTGCGGCGCTGGGGCAAGCAGCTCGCCGCGTCCCGCAGCCGCGACCTCCCGGGCATCGACGCGCTGCACGAGGCGCTGGGCGCGGCGGTCCCGCCCTCCCCCGCGCCCGCCGTGGTCCACGGCGACTACCGGCTGGACAACGTGCTGGTCGGGTCCGACGACCGGATCACCGCCGTACTGGACTGGGAGATGTCCACCCTCGGCGACCCGCTGACCGACCTCGGGCTGCTCGCCGTGTACAGCGCGCAGCGCGAGCTGCCCGGTTCCCCGCTGGCCACCACCGGGGGCGCGCCCGGCCACCCGGAGCCGGAGGAGCTGATCGAGCGGTACGCGGCCGGGTCGGGCCGCGATGTCTCCCGGGTCGCCTGGTACACCGCGTTCGCGTACTTCAAGCTCGCGGTGATCCTGGAGGGCATCCACTACCGCTACACGCTCGGCCGCACGCTGGGCGCCGGTTTCGACCGGATCGGGGAACTCGTCCCGGTCTTCGTCGAGAACGGCCGCGCCACCCTGTCCGCCCTCAAGGAAGGCTGAGGCACCCGATGGATTTCGCGTTCGACGCCCGTACCGAGGAACTGCGCGGCAGGCTGCTGGAGTTCATGGACAGCCATGTGCTGCCGGCCGAGGAGGCCGAACGGGAGCAGCGCGCGGCCCTCGACTCTCCCTGGGACACACCCGCCGTGGTGGAGGAGCTGAAGGCCGAGGCGCGGCGGCGGGGGCTGTGGAACCTCTTCCTGCCCGACTCCCGGTACGGCGCGGGGCTGACCAATCTCCAGTACGCGCCGCTCGCCGAGATCACCGGCCGCAGCCCGCACCTCGCGCCGACCGCGCTGAACTGCGCGGCGCCGGACACCGGCAACATGGAGGTGCTGGCGCTGTTCGGCGACGAGGAGCAGCGCGCGCGGTGGCTGGAGCCGCTGCTGGCCGGTGAGATCCGGTCGGCGTTCGCGATGACCGAGCCCGAGGTGGCGTCGTCGGACGCGACCAACATCGAGACACGGATCGAGCGGGACGGCGACGAGTACGTCATCAACGGCCGCAAGTGGTACATCTCCGGTGCGATGAACCCGCTGTGCCGGATCTTCATCGTGATGGGCAAGACGGACCCCGGTGGTCCCGACATCCGCCGCCAGCAGTCGATGGTGCTGGTGCCGCGCGACACCCCCGGGCTGCGCGTCGAGCGCGCGATGCACGTCTACGGTTACGCGGACCACTCCCACGGCGGGCATGCCGAGGTCGTCTTCGAGGACGTACGGGTGCCGGCGGGCAATCTGATCGGTGAGGAGGGCGGCGGGTTCGCCATCGCCCAGGCACGGCTGGGTCCGGGCCGTATCCACCACTGCATGCGGCTGATCGGCATCGCGGAGCGGGCCATCGAGCTGATGTGCCGGCGGGCGGTGGAGCGGGAGGCGTTCGGCGGGCCGCTGGCGCGGCAGGGCGTCGTCCAGGAGTGGATCGCGGACGCGCGGGTCGCGGTGGAGCAGCTGCGGCTGCTGGTGCTGAAGACGGCGTGGCTGATGGACACGGTCGGCAACAAGGGCGCGCACACCGAGATCCAGGCCATCAAGATCGCCACTCCGCGGACGGTGACGGACATCCTGGACCGGGCCGTGCAGCTGCACGGCGCGGGCGGGGTGAGCCAGGACTTCCCGCTGGCCGAGCTGTGGGCCGGGGCGCGCACCCTGCGGCTGGCGGACGGCCCGGACGAGGTGCACCAGCGGTCGCTGGCCCGGCGGGAGCTCAAGCGCTACCGGTAGGACGACCGGGTGCCGCGGCCGGGCGGTCGCGGCACCCCGTCCCCGTCAGGGCCGCAGGGCGCGCAGCAGCAGGTCGGCGAGGTGGTCGGCGACCTGCCGCGGGCTCAGCGGCCCGTCCTCGCGGTACCAGGTGCCCAGGTGGTGCACCGAGCCGAAGTGGTAGTCGACGACGAGGTCGGCGGGGATGCCGGCGGCGAACACGCCGCTGCGCTGCCCCTCCTCGACCAGGGCGCGGAACCGCTCGTGGTAGCGGCGCCGTTCGGCGCGCACCTGCTTGTCCTTCTCCGGGCTCAGATGGTGCATCGACCGGAAGAAGATCTTGGTGTCGTCGAGGTTCTCGATGGTGGTGACCACCACGTCGGCGGCGGCGTCGCGCAGCCGCTGCTCGACGGGGGCGTCGGCGTCCGCGAAGTGGTCGAGGCGTTCCTGCTGGAGGCGCAGCACCCGGCCGTAGACCTCGTGCAGCAGGTCCTCCTTGGAGCCGAAGTAGTGGTAGAGGGCGCCCTTGGTGACGCCCGCCGCGTCGACGATCTCCTGGACGGAGGTGCGGTCGTACCCCTGCTCGGCGAAGAGCCTGGTGGCGGTGGCCAGCAGCCGCCGGGCCACCGGCTTCGTACCGCCGTCGCCGTTGCCGTCCTTCGTGCCGGCCATCGTCCTCACCTGTCCCTCGTCCCCGCGTGTCGGTGGTTGCCCGGACGGGCCGGCGGCGCGGGGGCCGCCGGCCACCAGGGGTCATGCGCGCTCGCGCAGCTCCCGTCGGAGGATCTTGCCACTCGCGGTCTTCGGCAGCTCGGGCAGGATCTCCACCTGCCGGGGATATTTGTACGCCGCCAGCCGCCGCGCGCAGTGGGCGGACAGTTCGTCGGGCGCCGCCTCGTGTCCGGGCCGCAGGCTGACGTACGCCTTCACGGTCTCGCCCCGGTAGGCGTCGGGCACGCCGACGACCGCCGCCTCGCGCACGGCGGGGTGGGTGTAGAGGACGTCCTCGACCTCGCGCGGCCAGACCTTGAACCCGGAGGCGTTGATCATGTCCTTCTTGCGGTCGACGACGTAGAGCCAGCCGTCGCGGTCCATGAACCCGATGTCGCCGGTACGCAGTTCGCCGCCGGGGAGCGCGGCGGCGGTGGCGTCGGGCTGCCGCCAGTAGCCGGGGACGACCTGCGGGCCGCGGACGGCGATCTCGCCGTGTGCGCCGAACGGCACGTCCCGGCCCTGCTCGTCGATGATCCGGACGATTGTGTCGGCGCCGGGCAGGCCGACCGCGAGGGTGCCGGAGACCGGATCGACGGGGGCGCGGGTGCCGGGCGGGACGCTGGCGCAGGGGGCGGTGGTCTCGGTCAGCCCGTAGCCGTTGTGCAGGTAGGGGCCGAAGCGTTCGGCGAAGGCCTCGACGAGAGCGGGCGGCACGGGCGCGCCGCCGGAGAAGAGGAAGCGGAAGGACGCGAAGTGGTCGCGGGTCGCCTCGGGGCGGGCCATCAGCGCCATGAAGGCGGTGGAGGGGCCGATGGTGTAGGCGGGGCGGTGTTCGAGGAAGGCGTCGAGGACGACGCCGGCCTCGAAGCGGTGGGCCAGGGCGAGGGTGCCGGCGCCGGCGAAGCAGCCGGTGAGTTCGGTGACCATGCCGGTGATGTGGAAGAGGGGGGCGAGCGCGAAGACGGTGAAACCCTCGGGGAGGTCGAGGGAGGTGCGCTGCCGCTCCGCGTTGTAGCTGATGTTCCCGTGCGTGTTGACCGCGCCCTTGGGCCTGCCGCTGGTGCCGGAGGTGTAGCTGATGAGCGCGATGTCGTCGGCGGCCAGGTCCGGGTCCGGCGGGGCGTGGCGCGGCCGCGCGGCGGCGCGGGCCGTGGTGAGCAGGTCCTCGGCACCCTCCGGCACCGCCCGGCGGGCCCCGCGCAGCACCCGGGGGTCGTCGCGGGTCTGGAGGTCCCGGTCGCAGCCGGTCAGCGCGATCCGTACGGACGGCACCGCGGCGGCGGCCTCGCGCAGGAAGCCGTCCCACAGGTGGTCCGCGCAGAGCACGGCGGTGACCTCGGCGTCCTCCAGGACGTGCCGCGTCTCGTCCGTCTTGTACATGGGGTTGACGGGGACGACGACGCCGCCCGCCTTCCAGACGCCGAGCACGGCGAGCACGAAGTGCGGGGTGTTCTGGAACATGACGACGGCCCGGTCGCCGCGCCGCAGGCCGCGGGCGGTCAGGTGGCGGGCCACACCGTTGGCGAGGGTGTCGGTCTCGGCGTAGGACAGACGGCCGTCGAAGTAGGCCAGGGCGGTGCGGTCGGGCGCGCGGCGCACCGCGTCGCGGAAGAAGTGCAGCGGTGTGGGGGGCGGTTGGACGGGGGCGCGCTGGGCTTCGGGGAGCCCTGCCAGCCAGGGCTTGTCCTGGTACGAGGTCATCGGGGCCCTCTCTTCCTGGTCCGCTGATCGTCCTTGAAGGAGCACCGGGGGCGGGCGGCGGGCCCGCTAGGAGTCCGCGCCCTCCCGCCGTTCCAGTTCCCGCTGGAGCTTGTTCATCCCGCCGAGCCAGCGGTCGGGGTCGCCGGCGCGGGCGGTGTAGTAGCCGGCGACCTCCGGGTGCGGCAGGACGAGGAAGCGTTCCTCGCGCATCGCGTCGAAGAGGGCGTCGGCGACGGCGTCCGGTGCGATGGCGCCGGGCGTCAGCATCAGTTCGCCGGCGGTGCCGGTGGCGGCCAGCATGTCGGTGCGGACGCCCTGGGGGCAGACGGCGTGCACGGCGATGCCGCGGTGGCGGTAGGTCGCGGCGAGCCATTCGGCGAAGGCGTGGGCGGCGTGCTTGGTGACGCTGTAGGGGGCGGAGCCGAGCATGGTGAGCAGCCCGGCGGCGGAGACGGTGGCGACGAACCGGCCGCTGCCGCGTTCGAGCCAGTGCGGCAGCAGGTCGCGGGCGGCCCGCACATGAGCCATGACATTGACGTCCCAGGCGTGCAGCCAGACGTCCTCGGGGGCCTCGGGGCCGCCGCCGGGGCCGACCCCGGCGTTGGCGCAGAAGATGTCGACGGTGCCGCCGAGGGCCTCGCGGGCGGCCGGGACGACGGTGGAGGCGTCGCCAGGGACGGCGACGGCGCCGATGGCGGCGGCGGTCGCGGCGGCCTTGGCCTCGTCGAGGTCGTTGACGGCCACCCGGGCGCCCTCCGCCGCGAAGCGGCGGGCCAGGGCGGCCCCGATGCCCCCGCCCGCTCCGGTGACGACGACGGCCTGGTCCCGTACGGATTCCACGCTGGTTCTCCCTGGGTCGTGCTCGACTCGGCTGCCCGGCACACTAACCAGTCGGTATGTCGCAGCGGAAGGGTGCGGCACGGGTACGGCCGGTTGCGTTCCGCGAAGGGCCCGAAGGCGTTAGCGTGCCCGCACACGAGTGCGGCGGGCCGCCGGGCCCCGATCACGGAG
>NZ_JCANQV010000326.1:0-5999 GCF_059553635.1 Candidatus Streptomyces philanthi | reverse complement strand
CTGCCCCAGGCCGGGGGCCCGTCCTGCGGGGTCTCGTCCTGGCCGCCGTCGCCGTGCGCCCGGGGGCGCCACTCCTGGTCGGGGGCGTCGGCCGGCGGCGGGGCGAAGGGGTTGTCGTCGCGCTCGGGGGAGCGGCCGGACCCGCCCTCGTTCTCCTGGCCGCCGGACGCGCCTCCGGAGGACGAGCCCGATGAGGACGCCATGCGGTCACGCGGCAGCAGGGCCACTCCGGGGGCGGTGGCGGGCAAGGGCAGGAGGAGGGCCGCGCGGCGGCGTCGGTCCGGCATCTGGAGTGTGTCTTCCCCTTGTCTCGGGCGTCCGGCCGGCGGCGGGCCGTACGGACGATCACCACGAACAGCGTGCGTTCTCACGCCCGACGCTACCTCCCGTGTCCGCCCCCGTCCCGTGGGGGCCTTCCGGTGTGCCGGTATCGTTGCTGACGGTCGGCGCGTTCGTAGGGTTCCCCGTATCCAGGCTCCCCATGGGTTCGTGCGACCACACAAACCGTCGCAGCAGTACCCGCGAGCAACGCGAGAAAGACTCATCGTGGCCCCGCCTCCCGCTCCGTACCGCCCGGACCCCGCCGCCCCCGCCCGTCTCGTCGTCCTCGTCTCCGGTTCCGGGACGAACCTCCAGGCGCTGCTCGACGCCATCGAGGAGCAGGGGCCCGCGGCCTACGGCGCGCAGATCGTCGCCGTCGGCGCCGACCGCGACGGCATCGCCGGTCTCGAACGCGCCGAGCGGGCCGGGCTGCCGACGTTCGTCTGCCGGGTCAAGGACCACGACAGCCGCGCGGCCTGGGACGCCGCGCTCGCCGAGGCGACCGCCGCGTACGCGCCCGACCTCGTGGTCTCGGCCGGCTTCATGAAGATCGTGGGCAAGGAGTTCCTGGCCCGCTTCGGCGGCCGGACCGTGAACACCCACCCGGCCCTGCTGCCGAGCTTCCCCGGTGCCCACGGCGTCCGCGACGCCCTCGCGTACGGCGCGAAGGTCACCGGCTGCACCGTCCACTTCGTCGACGACGGCGTCGACACCGGCCCGATCATCGCCCAGGGCGTGGTCGAGATCCGGGACGAGGACGACGAATCCGCGCTGCACGAGCGCATCAAGGAAGTCGAGCGATCACTGCTCGTCGAGGTCGTGGGGCGTCTGGCCCGGCACGGCTACCGCATTGAGGGACGAAAGGTACGTATCTCGTGACCGCCACCGTCGAAGGTACGAAGCGGCCCATCCGCCGCGCACTGGTCAGCGTCTACGACAAGACGGGTCTCGAAGAGCTGGCGCGGGGGCTGCACGCGGCGGGCGTCCAGCTCGTCTCGACCGGCTCGACGGCCGGGCGGATCGCCGCGGCCGGGGTGCCGGTCACCAAGGTCGAGGAGCTGACCGGCTTCCCCGAGTGCCTGGACGGCCGGGTCAAGACGCTGCACCCGAAGGTGCACGCGGGCATCCTCGCCGACCTGCGCCTGACCGACCACCAGCGGCAGCTCGCCGACCTCGGCGTCGAGCCGTTCGACCTGGTGGTCGTCAACCTCTACCCGTTCCGGGAGACCGTCGCCTCCGGCGCCACCCCCGACGAATGCGTCGAGCAGATCGACATCGGCGGCCCCTCCATGGTCCGCGCCGCGGCCAAGAACCACCCCTCGGTCTCCGTGATCGTCAACCCCGAGCGGTACGCCGACGTCCTCGCCGCCGTCCAGGGCGGCGGCTTCGACCTGGCCGCCCGCAAGCGGCTGGCCGCCGAGGCGTTCCAGCACACCGCCGCCTACGACGTGGCCGTCGCCACCTGGATGACCAACGTCCACGCCCCCGAGGAGGACGGCGCCGCGCTGCCCGCGTTCCTCGGCGAGACCTGGGAGCGCCGCAGCACCCTGCGCTACGGCGAGAACCCGCACCAGGCCGCGGCCCTCTACGTCGACGGGCAGCCGGGCGGCATCGCCAACGCCGAGCAGCTGCACGGCAAGGAGATGTCGTTCAACAACTACGTGGACACCGAGGCCGCCCGCCGCGCCGCCCACGACCACGACGAGCCCTGCGTCGCGATCATCAAGCACGCCAACCCCTGCGGCATCGCCATCGGCGCGGACGTCGCCGAGGCGCACCGCAAGGCGCACGCCTGTGACCCGCTGTCCGCGTTCGGCGGCGTGATCGCGGTCAACCGCCCGGTGACCGTCGCCCTCGCCGAGCAGGTCGCGGAGATCTTCACCGAGGTCATCGCCGCCCCCGCGTACGAGGACGGGGCGGTCGAGGTCCTCGCCCGCAAGAAGAACATCCGGGTGCTGAAGGTCGAGGGCACCCCGCACCGGCCCGGCGACCTCAAGCCGCTGTCGGGCGGCGCGGTCCTCCAGCAGACCGACGTCTTCCAGTCCGCCGGCGACGACCCGGCCACCTGGACCCTCGCCTCCGGAGAGGCGCTGCCCGCCGACGAGCTGGCCGAGCTGGCCTTCGCCTGGAAGGCGTGCCGCGCGGTGAAGTCCAACGCGATCCTGCTCGCCAAGGACGGCGCCTCGGTGGGCGTCGGTATGGGCCAGGTCAACCGTGTCGACTCCTGCAAGCTGGCCGTCGAGCGCGCGGGCGAGGAGCGGGCGCGCGGCTCCTACGCGGCGTCGGACGCCTTCTTCCCCTTCCCCGACGGCCCGGAGATCCTCATCGAGGCCGGCGTCAAGGCGATCGTCCAGCCGGGCGGTTCGGTCCGTGACGAACTCGTCGTCGAGGCCGCCCGCAAGGCCGGGGTGACGATGTACTTCACCGGCACGCGGCACTTCTTCCACTGATCCGCGGCAGAACGACGGGGGGCGTCCCGGGAGTTCCGGGACGGCCGCCGTCGTGTGCGCGGGCCGGCGTCAGTAGCGCGGCCGGGTGAACCACGCCTTGGAGTCGTCCTTCGACACGAGGACGATCACCAGCACGCCCAGGGCGGTGTGGATCAGACCGAACGGGAAGCTGAGCAGGCTGATGGCGGTGGTCAGGACGCCGATGATGATGGCGGAGACCCGGACGCCGTTGCCCCCGCCCGCGAACTGGAGGGCGAGTGTGACCCCCACCACCGCGAAGATCGCGATCAGGACGATCACGCCGATCACCACGCCCTTGCCGAGACTCAGCACGGCCGCGGTGTCCTCGTCGCTGTAGGGGGCGGCCTCGTGCGACGCCTTGTTGAGGCCGCTCAGCAGCGCCACGGAGAGGGCCAGGCCGACCAGGTTCAGGGCGCCGAGCACGAACAGCATCACCCGGGCCGCCTTCACCCCGCCCGGCATGTCCGTCATCGGCATCGCGCCGGGCATCTGGGCCGGCATCCCGCCGCCCGGGTAGGCGCCGTACGGCGCGGCGGGCGGCTGCTGCGGATAGCCGTAGCCGGGCTGCTGGGCGGGCGGGGGACCGTAGGGGTTCTGCGGGGGGTAACTCATGAGCGGTGTCCTTCGGGCGTCGTGAGCGGGTGTCGGCGGGGGCCGGCGGCCGGGCGCCGGGGCCCCGCAAGGCGCCGCGAAGGCCCCCGGTCGCGGACGCGCGAGGGGGCCTTCGGAGGGCCGGTCAGGTCCGTGGGACCCGGAGCGGGATCACTGGGTCTTGACGACCACCGAGCCGATGACCTTGTCGGCGAAGGTCTGGGACTTGGCGTCCCACAGCGGCCACAGGTAGCCCAGGCCGCACAGGAGGCTGTCCAGGAAGTGGGCCAGGCGGCGGACGAAGGCCATGCCGAAGCCGAGCGGCTGGCCGGTGTCCTCGCGCACCAGGCGGATGCTCATCGCCTTCTTGCCGGGCGTCTGGCCGGTGCTGCCCTCCTTGACCATCAGGTAGATGCCGCCGGCGAACCCGATCACGATCGCGAGCAGGATCATCAGGACGGCGGCGGTCGGGAAGGAGACGTCGGACGCCGCGTTGATGGCGTCCACGCGGCACTGCATGTCGTCCGGCGCGCAGGCGGAGTAGTCCGGGGTGGACGACGTCGCGGAGGAGCTGGCGATGACGATGCCGATGATGTACAGGATGCCGGGGAGCACACCGATGATCAGGCCGTCGATGAGCGTCGCGGCGACACGCGAACCCCACCCCGCGTACGCCGGCGCCATCCCCGGCTGCCCCGGGTAGCCCGCGCCCTGCGGGTAGCCGTACTGGGGAGCGGCCTGCTGCGGGTAGCCGTAGGCGGCCTGCGGCTGCTGGGGGTAGCCGTAACCGGGCTGGCCCTGGGGGGCCTGCGGGGGCTGCTGCCCGTACGGGCCCTGCGGGGGCTGCTGTCCGTACGGATTGTTCGGGGCGCCGAAGCTCATGGGTGGGTTTCCTCCGTTGGGTCAGTGGGGGACGACGCGGCGTTGCTCGGAGGAATCACGCAGGTGTCTCACTGGCCCGCCCCCGATGATGCCCGCGGCACTGGCCGATAATCTTTCTTGCTGCGCGTTGATGTTGTCCAGCCGTGATGTGCAGGCGTTGTGCAAGTGCAATGAAAACTGTCGCAATGCGGACAGCCGGGACGTCCCCGTCCGGCCCCCGAAGCCGCTGACCGTGTGTTTCCGGCGGCCGGTCCGCCGCTCCCCGGCGCGACCTGATTGGAACGCGGGCACCGCCATCCGGGAGGATGGGGGTATGAGCGCCCAGATTCTCGATGGCAAGGCCACCGCAGCCGCGATCAAGACCGAGTTGACCGCCCGTGTGGCGGCGCTGAAGGAGCGGGGCGTCACGCCCGGCCTCGGCACCGTCCTCGTCGGCGACGACCCGGGCAGCCGCTGGTACGTCAACGGCAAGCACCGGGACTGCGCCCAGGTCGGCATCGCCTCCCTCCAGCGCGAGCTGCCGGCCACCGCCACCCAGGAGGAGATCGAGGCGGTCGTCCGGGAACTCAACGAGAACCCCGAGTGCACCGGCTACATCGTCCAGCTCCCGCTCCCCGAGGGCATCGACACCCACCGCATCCTGGAGCTGATGGACCCGGCCAAGGACGCCGACGGCCTGCACCCGATGAACCTGGGCCGGCTGGTGCTCAACGAGCCCGGCCCGCTGCCCTGCACCCCCTACGGCATCGTCCAGCTGCTGCGCCGTCACCACGTCGAGATCAAGGGCGCCCACGTGGTCGTCGTCGGCCGCGGCATCACCATCGGCCGGCCCATGCCGCTGGTCCTCACCCGTCGGTCGGAGAACGCGACCGTCACCCAGTGCCACACCGGCACCGTTGACCTCGCCGGCCACCTCAAGCAGGCCGACATCATCGTCGCCGCCGCCGGCGTGCCGCACATCATCACGCCCGAGAACGTCAAGCCCGGCGCGGTCGTGCTCGACGTCGGCGTCAGCCGGGACGAGAACGGCAAGATCGTCGGCGATGTGCACCCCGGCGTCGCCGAGGTCGCCGCGTGGGTCGCCCCCAACCCGGGCGGCGTCGGCCCGATGACCCGCGCCCAGCTGCTGGTCAACGTCGTCGAGGCGGCGGAACGCGCCGCCGGCTGAGCCCGCCCCCGTACGACCGTACGACCCCACGACCACCCGGACACCGACCGGGACACGGGAAGGACTGCCTGCCATGGGTGCCGAAGCGCCTGCGGACCCCCCCTCCGCTCCACAGCGCCGCCCGCGCCGCCTGCCCCAGCTGACACGGGACACCGCACGGCCGCAGGGCGGCGGCCGCGCGGCCCCGGGCGACTACCCCGCCCCCGCCCGGCAGTGGCCGCTGCTCAGCGTCATGGGCGGCGTCGCCCTCGGCCTGCTGCTGCTGGCGCTCGACGCGTACCGGGTCGGCGCGATCATCATCGGCCTGTCCCTGCTGGGCGGCGCGGCGCTGCGCTGGAGCCGTCCGTCCGTGGGCATGCTCGCCGTCCGCTCCCGCTTCACGGACGTCCTCACCTACGGCGTACTCGGCCTGACGGTCGTTCTGCTGTCCCTGATGGTGCAGCCCAAGCCCTGGCTGCACATCCCGTTCCTGGACGACCTGGTGCACCTCACGGTCCGGTAGCCCCGCGACAGGCATCCCCCGTTATGTTCTTCGCGGTCCTGCAATGGGGCCGCTGGCCTCCGGG
>NZ_JCANQV010000325.1:0-6024 GCF_059553635.1 Candidatus Streptomyces philanthi | reverse complement strand
CGGCCCTCCCCGTAGCGTGCGCGCAGCCGCCGCTTGTAGAGCTTGCCGTTGGGGTCGCGGGGCAGGGACGGGACGAAGTCGACGGAGCGGGGGCGTTTGTAGCCGGCGAGGTGCCGGGCGCAGTGTGCGAGGAGCGCTGCGGCGAGCGGGGGTCCCGGCGGGTGGCCCTCGGCGGGTTCGACGACCGCCTTGACCTCCTGGCCCCGGTCGTGGTGCGGGACGCCGAGGACGGCGGCGTCGGCGACGGCGGGGTGGGCGAGGAGGACGGACTCGATCTCGGCGGGGTAGATGTTGACGCCGCCGGAGATGATCAGGTCGGTCCTGCGGTCGTGGAGGAAGAGGTAGCCGTCCTCGTCGAGGTGACCGAGGTCGCCGACGGTGAAGAAGTCGCCGACGCGGCTGCGGCGGGTCTTGTCCTCGTCCCTGTGGTAGCGGAAGGCGCCGGTGGTCATCCGCAGGTGGACGGTGCCGACCTCGCCGGGCGGCAGGCGGTCGCCGTGGTCGTCGAGGACGGCGATCTCGCTGATGGGCCAGGCCCTGCCGACGGTGCCCGGCCTGCGGAGCCAGTCGTCGGCGGTGGCGAAGGTGCCCCCGCCCTCGCTGGCCGCGTAGTACTCCTCCACGCAGTGACCCCACCAGTCGATCATGGCGCGTTTGACGTGGTGGGGGCAGGGCGCGGCGCCGTGGAGGGCGTGCCGCATCGACGTCACGTCGTAGGCGCCGCGGACCTCTTCGGGGAGGGCGAGCAGCCGGTGGAACTGGGTGGGGACCATGTGCGTGTGGGTACAGCGGTGGGTCTCGATCAGGCGCAGCATCTCCTCGGGCGTCCAGCGGTCCATGACCACCAGGCGGTGCCCCAGGTGCAGGGAGGCGGAGGCGAACTGGAGGACGGCGGTGTGGTAAAGGGGTGAGCACACCAGATGCACATTGCCGTCGTACGGCCGGATGCCGAAGATGCCCAGGAAGCCGCCGAGGGGTGTGTCCTCGGGCGGCCGTCCGGCCAGCGGGCGGCGGACGCCGCGGGGGCGGCCGGTGGTGCCGGAGGTGTAGTTCATGACCTGGCCCTGGGTGCGGTCCCCGGGCGCGGACTCCGGTTGCCCTTCGAGGAGTTCGCGGTAGGGACGGAAGCCCTCGGCGTCGCCGACGGCGTAGCGGCGGGCGGCGGGCAGTCCGGCCGCGTCGGCGGCGTGGCGGGCGGGGTCCGCGAACCGCTCGTGGGTGATCAGTGCCCTGGCGCCGGAGTCGGCGACGATCCAGGCGGTCTCCGGGCCGGTGAGATGGTGGTTGACGGGGACGAGGTAGAGGCCGGCCTGGGTGGCGGCGAGGTGGGCGGTGAAGAACTCGGGGCCGTTGGGGAGGACGACGGCGAGGGCGTCGCCGTGCCGCAGGCCGGCCGCGCGCAGCCCGTGGACGAGCCGGTTGCAGTCGGCGAGCAGCCGGCCCGCGGTCCAGCCGGTGCCGTCGGGGGCGGTGAGGACGGTGCGGTCGGGGTCGGCGGCGGCCTGCGCCCAGAATCCGCGGGGTGGTGACGCGGGGTCGGTCATGGGCTCCTCCTCGGTCCGGCGGTGCCGGGGCGCGTGCGGTCAGGGGCGTCCGGCGATGTGCCGGACGCGGTCGACGGCGCGTTCGAAGCCGCGGGTGAGGTCGTCGAGGACGGCCTGGACGCTGCGTTCGCTGGTCATCCGGCCGACGATCTGGCCGACGGGGGTGCCGAGCAGCGGCTCGACCTCGTACTTCTGGATACGGGAGTTGGCCTCGGCGACGAGGAGGCCCTGGAGCGGCATGGGGAGCGCGCCGGGCCCCTCGGGGTCGTCCCAGGCGTCGGTCCAGGCGGTGCGCAGCTGGCGGGCGGGCTTGCCGGTCAGCGCGCGGGAGCGGACGGTGTCGCCGGGGCCGGCGGCGAGCAGTTTGGCGGTCAGGCGCCGGGAGTGCAGGGCGGCCTCCTCGGTGGTGAGCCAGACCGAGCCGAGCCAGACGCCCTGGGCGCCGAGGGCGAGCGCGGCGGCGACCTGCTCGCCGGTGCCGATGCCGCCGGCCGCGAGCACCGGCAGCGGGTCGACGGCGGCGACGACCTCGGGAGTGAGCACCATGGTGGCGATCTCCCCGGTGTGGCCGCCGGCCTCGTAGCCCTGGGCGACGACGATGTCGATGCCGGCCTCCTTGTGGCGCAGGGCGTGGCGGGGGGTTCCGGCCAGCGCCGCGACGGGGATGCCCCGGTCGTGGGCGCGGCGGACGATGTCGGGGGGCGGGGGGCCGAGGGCGTTGGCGAGCAGGGCGAGGGGGCGGTCGAGGGCGACGTCGAGCTGGGCGCGGGCGGTCTTCTCCATCCAGCCGGTGATCCGCCAGCCGGGCGCCTCGCCCTCGGGGAGCGGGGGGACGCCGTACCGGTCGAGCAGGTCGTCGACGAAGCGGCGGTGTTCCCCGGGGATCATCGCCTCGATGTCCGCGGCGTCGGCTCCCTGGACGGAGCGGGCGGGCATCACCACGTCGAGTCCGTAGGGCAGCCCGTCGGTGTGGCGTTCCATCCAGTCGAGGTCGCGTTCCAGTTCGCCGGGGGCGGTGTAGCGGACCGCGCCGAGGACGCCGAGTCCGCCGGCGCGGGTGAGGGCGGCGGCGACCGCCGGGAAGGGGGTGAAGCCGAAGACGGCGTGCGCGACGCCGAGCCGGGTGCTCAACTCCGTCTGCATGGGCGCAGGATGCCGTAGCGCGCCGCATCAGGGAAGAGGTTTCTGACGCTCCGTCAGTACTCTTTCGGGGCGGGGAATCACGCGCACGGGTGAATCCTTCCGGTGGGGCGGTAGGTCGTCTTGACGGGTGAGGGGCGGGCTCCTAGCGTCCGGCCGTGCGCCGCCGCCCTCCCTTCCCCCCGAGGTGATCCGTGCCCCTTCCCCCGGTTTCCCCGGCCCCCCGTACCGGCCGTACCGCCGCGGCCCTCACCGCGGTCGCCGCCTGTACGGCCGGACTGCTCGCGGCCACCGGCCCGGCGGACGCCTCGGGACCACCGGCAGTCCCGGCCGCCGCCGTCGCCCGGCAGCCGTCCGGTACGTACCCCGACCTCGCCAAGAGGCCGCCCATGGGCTGGAACAACTGGTCGTACTACATGTGCGACGTCAGCGAGAAGACGGTGCTGGCCAACGCCAGGGCGCTGGTGCGCACCGGTCTCGCGGCGAAGGGCTACGACACCGTCACCGTCGACGACTGCTGGATGACCAAGCAGCGCGACCGGGACGGCGCGCTGGTGCCCGACCCCGTGAAGTTCCCGCACGGGATGGCGTACATCGGCCGCGCACTCCACCGGATGGGGCTGAAGTTCGGCATCTACGAGGACACCGGCACCGCGACCTGCGAGAAGTACCCCGGCAGCCTCGGCCACTACCGGCAGGACGCCGCGCAGTTCGCGCGCTGGAAGGTCGACTACGTCAAGATCGACGGCTGCAACCTGCCGACCGCGCCGGGCCTCACCAAGGAGCAGACCTACCACCGCGCCTACCGGGAGATGAGCGAGGCGCTGCGCGCCACCGGCCGCCCCATCACGTTCTCCGTCTCCGCCCCGGCCTACTTCCAGTACGACGGGGACAGTGTCTGGCACCGCGTCATCGGCTGGAGCGCCGAGGTCGGCAACCTCTGGCGCGAGGGCCGTGACATCGCGGTGGAGAAGCACGCCCCGGCCGCCAAGTGGTCCTCGATCGTCTACAACTTCGACTACAACGCGCGGCTGGCGCACCTCCAGCGCCCCGGCCGCTGGAACGACCCGGACTTCCTGCTCGCCGGGGACTCGGGGCTGACCCCCGACGAGATCCACAGCCAGATGGCGCTGTGGGCGGTGATGGCCGCCCCCCTGATCTCCAGCACCGACCTCACCCGCCTGCCCCCCGCGGCTCTCCGCGTCCTCGGCAACCGGGAGATCATCGCCGTCGACCAGGACCGGCTCGGTCTCCAGGGGCGCCTGGTCCACCGCGACCGGGACACGGCGGTGCTGTCGAAGCGGCTGGCGAACGGGGACCGGGCGGTGGCGCTGTTCAACTCCGGGAACACGCCCCGCACCCTGACCACCACCGCGGCCGCCGCCGGCCTGCCGCACGCGCGGTCGTACCGGCTGCGGGACCTGGCCACCGGCCGCACCGTCCGCAGCAGCGGGGACATCACGGCCCGGGACGTCCCGCCGCACGCCACGGTGCTCTACCGCGTCGCGGCCCGCTGACCGCGCCGGGCGCCGTACCCACCTCCGCGACCGTACGGCGCCCGGCGCACCCACCGCGCACCACGGAGGACGAGCGCGATGCCCGCACCCCCGGCCACGACGGACGACGCCACCGCGCCCCTCGTCCCGGTGGTCAACTCGCACACCGAGTGGGACCCGCTGGAGGAGATCATCGTCGGGCGTCTCGACGGCGCCACCATCCCCTCGGACCATCCGGTCGTCACCTGCAACCTGCCCGCGGGCGCGGCACGGTTGCACACACTCGCCGCCGGATGCCGCTACCCCCGCGCACTGGTCGAACCCGCGCAGCGGGAACTCGACCGGTTCGTCGCCCTGCTGCGGTCCCTCGGGGTCACCGTCACCCGCCCGGACGCGGTCGACCACCGCCGGGGCTTCGGCACCCCCGACTGGTCGTCCCGCGGCTTCTGCAACACCTGCCCGCGCGACTGCCTGATGGTGATCGGCGACGAGATCATCGAGACGCCGATGGCCTGGCCGTGCCGCTACTTCGAGACCCACTCCTACCGCGCGCTCCTCAAGGACTACTTCCGGCGCGGCGCGCGGTGGACGGCGGCGCCCAAACCGCAGCTCACCGACGCGCTGTTCGAGGCGGACTTCCGTCCTCCCGGGCCCGGCGAGCCGGTGCGCCGCATCCTCACCGAGTTCGAGCCGGTCTTCGACGCGGCGGACTTCGTGCGCGCCGGACGCGATCTGTTCGTCACCCCGAGCAATGTCACCAACCGCATGGGCATCGACTGGCTGCGCCGCCATCTCGGGCCGGGCTACCGCGTCCACGAGATCGAGAGCCGCTGCCCCGCGCCCATGCACATCGACACGACGTTCCTGCCGCTCGCGCCCGGCAAGGTCCTGGTCAACCCCGAGTACATCGACATCGGCCGGCTGCCCGGCGTCCTGCGCTCGTGGGACGTCCTGACCGCCCCCGAACCCGACCCGCTCGACGGCCGGCTGCTCAGGCTGACGTCGATGTGCGGCAAGTGGCTCAACATGAATGTGCTCATGGTCGACGAGAAGCGGGTGATCGCGGAGCGGCACCACACCGGCATGCTGCGCGCGCTGGAGAGGTGGGGGTTCGAGCCGATCCCCTGCGATCTGCTCCACTACGCGCCGTTCGGCGGCTCGTTCCACTGCGCGACGCTCGACGTGCGGCGCCGCGGCACCCTGGAGTCGTACTTCCCCTGACGGCGCCTCACGCCGTGCCCCGGCCCCACGTCCCGGCGCGTTCGCGCCGCAGGTCGGCGATACGGCGCTGGAGGGCGGTGGCCTCGGCGGTACGGCCGAGACGGTCGAGGGCCTGGGCCTGGTCGCCGCGGCTGGCCAGGGTGTCGCGGTGGGCCGCGCCCAGGACCCGCTCCCGCGCCGCGGCGACCTCACGGTGGATCTCCAGCGCCTCGGCCCAGCGGTCCAGCCAGCACAGCGCCACCGCCGTCTCGCGGCGGCTGACCAGCGTGTCGGGGTGCTCCGCGCCCAGCACGGACGCCCGCAGCCCCGCCACCGTCCGCGCCTCCTCCAACGCCTCCGCCCAGCGGCCCAGCCGGCCGAGGGTGACGCCCAGGCCGTGCCGGGCGCGCAGCGTCCGCGGCGCCCCGGCCCCCTCGGTCCGGGTGTGGGCGTCCGTCAGCTCCCGGTAGAGGGCCAGCGCCTCCGCGGCGCGGCCGAGCCGGCCGAGGCCCAGGCCGACCTCGTAGCGCGCTTCGAGGGTGTCGGGGTGGTCGCCGCCCAGTGCCCGCGCCCGCGCGTCGGCGATCTCCCGGTGGACGGCCAGCGCCTGCGGCCACCGTCCGAGCCGGCCCAGGGCGCGGGCA
>NZ_JCANQV010000324.1:0-6061 GCF_059553635.1 Candidatus Streptomyces philanthi | reverse complement strand
CGCCGTGCACCCACGCCAGCGGCGCGTGGTGCACCACGACCCCGGCGGGCGGCCGGAGCAGCGGGCGGCGTGCCGCGTCCGCCGGCCATTCCACGGAGCCGGTGGCCGTACGGGCCGGGACCAGCCAGAAGTCGCCGGTGCGATAGGTGCCGCCGGCCGCGAAGTACACCTCGACGCCGTCCTCCAGCGGCAGCCAGACGCCCTCCTCCACCCGGACCGCGCCGTGGTGGAACCGCCCCGCGCGTTCCCCGCGCCGGGCCCGCCGGCCGTCCTCCCGGTGGTCCCAGCGCCGCAGGAACGGATGGAGCTCCGGGCGCCGCCCGACGCCCCGCGCGGGCTCGTCCGACAGCCGCACCCGGCGGCCCGGCAGGTCCACCTCCTCGATCCGCAGCAGCGGCAGGGCCTCCCCGCGGCTGCTGTAGGCGGTGTCCACGCATTCGACGAGGTCGCCGACGTGCAGGTCCAGTTTGTCGTCGCAACCGAGGGCCGCCAGGGTGGCCCAGGTGCCGTCCAGGTCGTCGACGGGGAAGGTGACGGAGCCGTTCTCCCGCGACCACTTGAAGGTGGCGTCCCCGGCGGTGCCGCCGTCGTGCACCTCCACCCGGTAGAGCTGGTTCTCCGGCCCCCGGTAGCGGGAATCCGGGGGGATCAGACAGGGATCGTCGGTGTGGCCGGGGCGTTCGCCGCGCGCCGCGAGCCGGGAGCCGGGCGTGGCCGCCTTCGCGGCCCAGCGGGTGAACGCGGCGCGGATGTCGTCGGCGGACGGATTGCCGCCGTCGAGCTCCAACTCGGCGCCCGGTACGGGCAGGACCTGCCAGACGACCTTGGCGCGGGCCGCGGTGTCCGGCAGGGCCGGGCCCAGCGCCACCTCGCGCAGGTCCGGGTCCTCGGCCGCGGTGACGGTCCGTTCCCACACCTTCAGGCAGACCAGGTAGGGGAAGCGGGTGGGGAGGCGGTCGCCGGGGCGTTCGGGGTCGCGGAAGGCGTCGGGCTGGTCCCAGTAGGTCCAGGTGGCGGGCGCCTCGGCCGGTTCCCCGGCGGCGCCGGCCCGGCCGTCGCCGGTGTCGTGTGCGGGCACGGGGACGCCGGGTCGCGGCCGGGTCGCGTCGCAGAGGATGCCGTCGACGTAGTAGCGGCCGCCGCCGATGTCCAGGTCGTCCAGTTCGCGGCTGCCGCCCCGTACGGTGATCCGGAATCCGGTGGCGCCGCCCGGCCCGCCGTGCGGGCCGATCAGGTCGGCGGCCAGGGTGCGGGAGGTGAACAGCTGGATGGCGGTCTGCTCGTTGGCGTCGGCGTCGAGCTGGACGCGGCCCTGCTGCGCGACCACGGCGGAGTAGTGGCGCTCCGGCCGGTAGGTGACGCGGGAGAGATCGGCGTGCATGGAAGGGGTCCCCCTCGGACGGTTGCTCGGGCGGTGGTGGGCGTGGCCGTCGGGCCGGTGGCGGTCAGGTCACGAACAGCACCCCCGCGTCGCTCCCCACCGGCGTGTACGCGGCGAGCCGGGCGCGCAGGCTGTCCTCGCGCTGCGGCCGGTACAGGTCGTGGAACGCGCCCATCTCGGCGCCGTCCTCCGCGCCCCGCCGGATCTCCTCGGGGCAGTCGTCGGCCAACTGCCCGTAGTACGGGGTGCCGTAGCGCTCGGAGCGCAGCACCGGGCGGACGGAAGCGGCGTTGCCGGGCCCGGCCAGGTCGGGCTGGCAGCGGTGACGGCGCGGGGTGCGCGAGCCCGGCGGGACGTAGCAGTGGCGCAGGCAGCCGATGCCGCGCCGGGCGGTGTGTACGAGGCCGGTGAAGACACTGTTCTCCGCGAGTCCCATGGCGTGGGTGTGCACCTCGCCGATGACGGTGGAGCGGTGGGCGTACAGCACGGCGTGCGCGTGGCGGCAGTCGGGGGCGGACAGCGCCTCCCGGTCGGGGGCGGTGGCGTCGAGGACGCTGTCGCGCAGATGGACGGTGAGCGGGTCGGTGCCGACCTCGTCGCCGAGGACGCTGACGCTGCCGAGGACGCTGCGGTCGATCTCGACACAGGCGGTGGTGCGGTCCAGGACCAGGCTCGGTTCCTCGGGGGAGTGCGGGGCGCAGTGCGGCTGAAGTGACCAGCCCGGTACGAGGGTGCAGTGCCGCAGCACGAGCGCCCCGACCGGGCCCGTCACGTTGACGCCGCGTCCGGTGACCAGCAGCCCGTCCAGCACCATCCGCGGCCGGGCGCCGGGCGGGCAGTCCTCGTCGCGGGCCCGGATGTTGAGCGCGTCGGGCCGGTTGCTGTACCAGTCCAGGAGGCGGATGACGGGCCGGGTGCCCTCGGCGGCGCGCAGTTCCAGCCGGTCGCCGGGGTCCAGGTCGAAGTCGAGCTGTTCCTGGTAGGCGCCGCTGTGGGTGATCTCGATGATGCCGTCGGGGCCGCAGTGCCCGGCCCGCCGGTCGTGCCGCCAGGCCGCGTACGCGTCCATGATCCGCCGGTGGCGGCGGCCGGGCCCGACGCGGTAGACGGCGGTGTCCGGTGGCAGGGCGCGGCAGCCGGTCCCTGTCCGGTCGTCGCGCGGGTACTCGCCGCCGCCGGTCTCGTCCGCGAAGCCGTAGTGGTAGTCGACCCAGACGCCCTGCCGGGGCGCGGAGCGGGCGCCGAACGCGATCCGGCCGCGTTCCGGGTCGACGGCGACCTGTCCGCGCCGGGGCCGGTAGCGCCAGTCGCCGAGGTCGGCGACGACGATGTCGCGGAGCGGTACGGGGGAGCTGTGGCCGTCGCGGCGGATGGTGAAGCTCTTGCCGGGCCCGTAGTAGTCGGCGGGACGGTCGTGCAGTTGACGGCGTTGGATCAGGGCCGGGACGTTGTCGATCGTGGCGATGTGTGCCGCCGACGGTTCCGGTTCGGGGCGGGTCAGCAGCGGGGTGTCGTTGCCGAGGACGGAGAAGGTGTAGAGGTTGCGTGCCCGGTCGACGCAGTACGCGGGCGCGTGCGTCACGGAGTACGGGCGCAGCCGCCACACGAACAGGCCGACCCCGGAGGGCGTGTAGCCGCCCTGCCGGTGGGCGGAGCCGGCGCGGCGGACGTCCACGGAGCGGGCGGTCGTCCCGAAGGGGCCGCCCGCCAGGTCCAGTGCCGCGCCGTCACGGACGTCCACCAGCCGGCCCCGGGAAGCGCGCCGCGCGTCGTCGTCCGCCGTCCCCGCCCCGTACAGCCGTACGGGCTGCTGCTGGGCGAGCAGCCGGGACAGTTCCACGGCCCGCGCCGGCCAGCCCGCGACCTCCTGCGACAGCTCCTCCAGCAGGGCGAGGGTGCCCTTGCGCCGCCGGTTGCCGACCGTCGCGGCCACCTCGCGGCGCGGCGCCAGCGCCTCGGCGAGCCGCTGCCGGGAGGCGTCCGGGGGCCCGCCGTCGCGCAGTCCCGCGGCCGCCACCCGCTCGTAGCCGGGCAGCGGGCGGTAGCCGACGAGGTCGCCGAGGTAGGGCAGGACCCAGGCGGCGGCGGTCTCCACGAACCAGTCGTCGTACTGCCGGTCGACGCCGTCACGCACCCGGTCGGCCTGCTCGGCGATCACCGCGAGCAGGGCCCGCAGCGGCTCCCCGCGCTCCGCGTCGCGCAGCCGGTGCCACTGCGGCAGCAGGTCCGCGAGGCCGTCCGGCTCCCGGGTCGGGCTCATCGTGCCACCTCCGTGAGGATCAGTGTCTCCGGGAATTGCGGGGAAAGAAGGGCGAGTTGGGCGGGCCGGATGCCGCGGAAGACGCACACCGCGCTGCCCTTCGGCAGCGGCCGGGTGTCGGTGATGCCGGGGTTGAGGCGGAGCAGTGCGGCCAGGGAGAGGCCGTGGCGGGCGGCGACGGCGGTGAGGGTCTCGCCGCCGTCCGCGGTCACCTCGTACACCTGCTCGTCGTACGCCGCGAGCCGGGACGGGACGGCGGCCGGGGGCGGGCCCGAGAGGCGGTCGGCGAGGGAGGCGAGCCCGGTGGGGGTGACGGACGCCGGGACGCCCGCGAAGGTGTCCACCACCAGGTCCTCGACGCCCGGCACGGACCGGGCGGTGGCCAGGACCTCCGACAGCAGCGCCGGCCGGCCCAACTCCCGCCCCTCGAAGCCCAGCCGGTCCAGCAGCGCCTGCCGCAGCCGGGGCTCGACCAGCCGCCAGGTGTGGTCCCGGGCCACCGCCACCCGCGCCGCGAGCAGCAGCAGCACCCGTTCGCGGACGTCCACCCGGACCGGCAGCCGCGGGTCGCCGTACTCGGCGAGCGCGGCCCGCAGCGACCGCAGCACCTCCGCGTCCGGCGCGAGGGGGACGTCGTCCGTGCCCGCGACGGTCAGATGCACGATCCTGCGCCGCCCGTCGAAGAGTTCCCGGGCCGAGGCACGGCCGATGCCCGCCCGGGAGCGGGCGAAGTCCTCGTGGTCGGCGAGGGAGACCAGCCGGTCCAGCGCGGAGACCGCCAGCGGGACGGCGCGCCGGGTCAGGGCCGGCCCGTCGGCATCCGCGCCACCGGTCGCGGGCAGCGGATTGGTGACGGCGGCGACGCCGAGGGGGCGGGTGACGGCCTGGGTGATCCGGTCCGCGGCGACGTTCGCCGCCCGGCCGGTGCCGAAGCGGTAGCGGGCCCGGACGTTGTCGTGCCCGGTCGGCAGCCGGGCGCCGTGCACCCCGTCGCCGAACGTCACCGTCGTCCGCCCGTCGCCCGTGGCGCCGAGGACGTAGACCCGCTCGCACGGGCCGCGTCCGGCGAGGCCGGCGACCGGGTGCCAGAGCAGGCCGTCGACCCGGACCTCCAGTTCCGGGGACGCGCCGCGCGCGGTGTCGTCCGGCAGCCAGGTCAGCGGCGACCGCCAGAGCGCGAACGTCTGGTGGGCGCGCGCCGCGTCGCCGCTGCCGATCGGCTCGTCGCGGCTCTCCCCGCAGCTCGCCGGGACGACATTGCCCTGCACGCGGACGGTCCGGCGCCGGTAGCGGTACGCCAGGCCGCGGGTCAGGGTCAGGGTGGTGTGGACGCGGTCCCCGGGCAGGTCCGGGTCGAGGGTCTGCTCGACGGCGGCGACCACCGCGAGTTCGGTGCCCCGCATCCCGCTCACGCCCGGGATGTCGGTCCGCTCCCCGGACACGATCAGCCGGTGTCCCGGGAGCAGTCCCTCGTACAGCTCGGCGAGTTCGAGGACGTCACCGTGGACGTCCTCGCCCACCGGGTCGTCCGCCTGCCGCAGCTCCTCGCCCGCCGCGTGGACGGTGGTGTCCCGGATCGCGGACAGCACGGCGTCGTGCTCGTCCAGCCACGGATCGGCGAGGGTGAGGACGGTGCCCCGGCCGGTGATGCCGTAGCGGGTGTGGACGGTGGTACGGACGGCCGTGACACGGGTGACGACGCGGGCCAGCGCCTTGTCGCCGGGGATGCCGTCCGGGCCGTCCGCGCCCTTGCGGGGACGCTCGACGACGACCCGGCCGCCGACCGTGATCCGGTCGTACACCGCGTCCAGCGGCAGCGTGTGCCGGTCGGCCGGCGGCGGGACCGTCGCGACGCCGATCTCCACGGCGGGCGGCTCCCCGCCGGACGCCACCCGCACCCCGACCTCGTACGTCCCGTCCGCGACCTGCCGGTGCTCGCCGGGACCGAGGTCCCACGACTGCCCGGTGCCGCCGTCGACCGCGACACGGATGCGCCCGTCCTCGCCCGGCCGGGACACGGACAGGGTCCGTTCCGGCAGGCCGGGCAGCAGGACGACGGTGACGCCCGGTTCCTGCGCCTGGGGACGGAGGCGGTCCAGCAGGTGCTCGTGGTCGGCGCGGGAGCGGAGTTCGACGCGGCCGGGGCCCAGGGGGAAGGCGGTGTCGGCGGGCAGGTTCTCGGCCCGCTGCACCGAACTCCCGGCCTCGATGTACTGGACCTCCGCCCGCACCGGGACCTTGCCCGCCGTGTCGTACACCACCCGCACACTGGTCAGCGCGGCGCCGGTGAGCGGCCAGTCCGCCGTCCTGATGACCCGCCCCCGCTCGTCCTGCACGGGTTTGAGCGGGGCCGTCGCGCCGAACGGGGCTGCGGTGACCCGCAGCGCCAGGAGGGAGCGCAGGACGGGCTCCGCCGTCGC
>NZ_JCANQV010000323.1:0-6146 GCF_059553635.1 Candidatus Streptomyces philanthi | reverse complement strand
GGCGGCCGTCCACGCGCGGGCGCCGGCCGACGGCACCACCGTTCAGTTCGACTGAACGTATCCCTCACGAACATGTGATGGACCTGGGGTGTGCCCGGTGCCACGGTGAGGAGGTCCGCAACGCCGTACCACGAAAGGCGTCCGACCGACCGCACCACCGAAGGGAAGAGATGACCACCACCCCGGCCGACCACGGCGACCCGCACGCCCACGACGCCGCCCCCTACCCCGGCGGCGACCCCTACGCCGACTACCGTGGCGGCGACTTCCCCTTCACCGCGCTCGCCGACCTCGCCGACCGCCGCCTGGGCGCCGGTGTGATCGCCGCCAACGACGAGTTCTTCGCCGACCGCGAGAACCTGCTGACGCCCGCTCCGGCGGTCTTCGACCCCGAGCGTTTCGGCCACAAGGGAAAGATCATGGACGGCTGGGAGACCCGCCGCCGCCGCGGCACGGACGCCGAGGCGCCCTTCCCCGCCGAGGACGACCACGACTGGGCGCTGATCCGCCTCGCCACCCCCGGCGTGATCCGCGGCATCGTCGTCGACACCGCCCACTTCCGCGGCAACTACCCCCAGCGGATCTCCGTCGAGGCCACCGCCCTGCCCGGCACCCCGTCCCCCGGCGACCTGCTGGCCGACGGCGTCCGGTGGGAGGAGATCGTCCCGCGCACGCCCGTCCGAGGGCACGCCGCCAACGGCTTCGAGGTCACCGCCGCACGCCGCTTCACCCATCTGCGCCTCAACCAGCACCCCGACGGCGGCATCGCCCGCCTCCGCGTCCACGGCGAGGCCGTCCCCGACCCCGCCTGGCTGGACGCGCTCGGCACCGTCGACCTCGCGTCCGCGCTGCACGGCGGACGCGTCGAGGACGCCTCCGACCGCTTCTACTCCTCGCCCGCCCAGATCATCCGCCCCGACCTCTCCCGCAAGATGGACGACGGCTGGGAGAACCGCAGGCGCCGGGTGAGGGACACCCACGACTGGGTCCGCTTCCGCCTCGCCACCCACGGCGAGATCCGCGCGGTGGAGATCGACACCGCGAACCTCAAGGGCAACTCCGCCGGCTGGGCCGCCCTGTACGGCTGCGACGCCACCACCGCCGACCCCGCCGACGACGCCTCCTGGACCGTCGTCCTGCCCCGCACCCGGCTCCAGCCGGACACCCCGCACCGCTTCGTCCTGCCACGCCGCGTCACCGCGACCCATGTCCGCCTCGACGTCTTCCCCGACGGCGGCATCGCCCGGATGCGGGTGCACGGCACCCCCACCCCGTCCGGCCGCGCCGCGCTCGCCCGCCGCTTCGACGCGCTGACCGGCTGACGCCGACGGGCGCCCCGGAACCGTCGAGGTCCCGGGGCGCCCGTCCCTGAGGGCGTCAGGCCGCCGCGGCGTCCGCCGCCCGCGCCTTCAGCGCCCGCTCGACGCCCGCCCGCGACTCGGTCACCAGCCGCCGCAGCGCCGGGCTCGGCTCCGCCGCCGCCAGCCAGGCGTCCGTGGCGTCCAGGGTCTCCTGCGACACCTGGAGCGCGGGGTAGAGGCCCACCACGATCTGCTGCGCCATCTCGTGGCTGCGCGACTCCCAGATGCCCTTGACCACCTCGAAGTACTTCGCGGTGTACGGGGCCAGCAGCTCACGCTGGTCGGTCTGGACGAAACCGCCGATGACGGCCTCCTGCACGGCGTTCGGCAGGGTGTCCGAGACCACCACCGACTCCCATGCCGCTCTCTTCGCGGCGGCCGTCGGCAGCGACGCCCGCGCGGTGGCGGCGTGCCGCTCGCCCGCCGAGGTGCGGTCCCGCTCCAGCTCGGCCTCGACGGCCTTCTCGTCGGCCCGGCCGGTGGCCGCCAGCCGCTGGAGCAGCGACCAGCGCAGCTCGGTGTCGACGACCAGGCCCTCGACGGCCTCGGTGCCGTCCAGCAGGCCCTGGAGCAGGCCGAGCTGGGCGTCGGTGCGGGCGGTGGCGGCCAGCGCGCGGGCCCAGGCGAGCTGGTGGTCGCTGCCGGGGGCGGCGGCGCGCAGGTGCTCCAGCGTGGCGTCGGACCACTTCGCCAGGCCCGTCTCACGCCACTCGGGGGCCGCGTACAGGTCCAGCGCCAGCTTCACCTGGCGGTGCAGCGACTGGACCACGCCGATGTCGCTCTCCTTGCCGATGCCGGAGAGCACCAGCTCCAGGTAGTCGCGGGTGGCGAGTTCGCCGTCGCGGGTCATGTCCCAGGCCGAGGCCCAGCACAGGGCGCGCGGCAGGGACTCGGTGAAGTCGCCCAGGTGCGCGGTGACGGTCCTCAGCGACTCCTCGTCCAGGCGGACCTTGGCGTACGACAGGTCGTCGTCGTTGAGCAGGACCACGTCCGGGCGCGCCCTGCCGGTCAGCCGGGGCACGTCGGTCAGCTCGCCGTCGACGTCCAGCTCGATCCGGTCGGTGCGGACCAGGCCGCCGTCCTTGAGGTCGTAGCAGCCGATCGCGATGCGGTGCGGGCGCAGCACCGGCTCGCCCTTGGCGCCGGCCGGCAGCGCGGGGGCCTCCTGCCGGACGCGGAAGGCGGTGACGGTGCCGTCGGCGGCCACCTCGATCTCCGGGCGCAGGACGTTGATGCCGGCGGTCTCCAGCCACTTCGCCGACCAGGTCCTCAGGTCCCGGCCGCTGGTCTCCTCCAGCGCGCCCAGCAGGTCGGCGAGGCGGGTGTTGCCGTAGGCGTGGCGCTTGAAGTACGCCTGGACGCCCTGGAAGAACTCGTCCATCCCGACGTACGCCACCAGCTGCTTGAGGACGGAGGCGCCCTTGGCGTAGGTGATGCCGTCGAAGTTGACCAGGACGTCGTCCAGGTCACGGATCTCGGCCATGATCGGGTGCGTCGACGGGAGCTGGTCCTGCCGGTAGGCCCAGGTCTTCATCGAGTTGGCGAACGTGGTCCACGAGTGCGGCCAGCGGCTGCCCGGCGCGTACGCCTGGCAGGCGATGGAGGTGTAGGTGGCGAACGACTCGTTCAGCCACAGGTCGTTCCACCACTCCATGGTGACCAGGTCGCCGAACCACATGTGGGCCAGCTCGTGCAGGATCGTCTCGGCCCGCACCTCGTACGCCGCGTCCGTCACCTTCGACCGGAAGACGTACTGGTCGCGGATGGTGACCGCGCCCGCGTTCTCCATCGCGCCCGCGTTGAACTCCGGCACGAACAGCTGGTCGTACTTCTCGAAGGGGTAGGCGTAGTCGAACTTCTCCTGGAACCAGTCGAAGCCCTGCCGGGTGACCTCGAAGATCGCGTCCGCGTCCAGGTGCTCGGCGAGCGAGGGGCGGCAGTAGATGCCCAGCGGGACGGTGCGGCCGTCCTTCTCGTACGTGCTGTGGACGCTGTGGTACGGGCCGGCGATCAGCGCGGTGATGTACGTCGAGATGCGCGGGGTCGGCGCGAAGCTCCAGACGTTGTCGACCGGCTCGGGCGTGGGGGAGTTGGAGATCACCGTCCAGCCCTCGGGCGCCGTCACGGTGAACCGGAACGCCGCCTTCAGGTCCGGCTGCTCGAAGCTCGCGAACACCCGCCGGGCGTCCGGCACCTCGAACTGCGTGTAGAGGTACGCCTGCTGGTCCACCGGGTCGACGAAGCGGTGCAGACCCTCACCGGTGTTGGTGTACGCGCAGTCCGCGACCACCCGCAGCTCGTTGCGCCCCGCCACCAGCCCGGACAGCGCGATCCGCGAGTCGGCGAACACCGCCGCAGCGTCCAGCGCGGTGCCGTTGAGCACCACCTCGTGCACCGTCGGCGCCACCAGGTCGATGAAGGTGTCCGCGCCCTCCTCGGCGGAGTCGAACCGCACCGTGGTCACCGAACGGAACGTACCCCCCTCCTGGGCGCCCGAGAGATCGAGCTCGATCTCGTACGCGTCCACCGTCAGCAGCCGCGCCCGACGCTGCGCCTCGTCGCGGGTCAGATTCGTGCCAGGCACCTGGTCATCTCCTCGTGGGAATGTCGTGTGCAGGTTTCGGCCATCCTTCCACGCGGGATCTTCGGCGGAAGGCCCGTACGCTCACGGCGGAGACGGCGTCGTCCCGGGTGCCGTACGCGACGTCCGGAACCCGCCAGCGTCCGGCCGGGCGGACGCCGACGCTGGACCCATGACGATCTACACGCCTCTCCCCGTCCCTCCCGAAGCCCTCGCGGAACTCCGCGTCACCGACGACGCCGGGCGGCCCGTACGCCCCTACACCGCCGGCGGCGACGGCGAGGTGCCCTGCGTCGGCAGCCCGCTGCGCTGCTGCCTGCGGCCCGCGGCCGCCGGCGAACGCGTCGCCCTGGTCTCCTACGCCCCGCTGCGCCGCTGGGCCGCCGCCACGGGCGCCGCGCCCGGCGCGTACGAGGAGACCGGCCCCGTCTTCATCCACACCGAGGAGTGCCCGGGAGCCGACCCGGCGGCCGGATACCCCTTCACCCGGCCCGGCGCGCTGCGCACCCTGCGCCGCTACGACGCCCGCGGCTGGATCGCCGGCGGCGCCCTCTTCGAGATCCCCGACGACCCGGACGCCGGTTTCGACCGGGCCCTCACGGAGGCGTTCGCCGACCCCGAGGTGGTGCTGGTGCACGTGAGGGCGGTGGAGTACGGCTGCTTCCACTTCGAGGTGCGGCGGCCGGACTGACACAGGAACGGCGGGTGCCCGCACGGAGACGTCCGTACGGGCACCCGCCGCGGGGTGCGGGGGCGGTCAGCCGCGCAGGTCGGCGGCGACCAGCTCCGCGATCTGGACGGCGTTGAGCGCCGCGCCCTTGCGGAGGTTGTCACCGGAGACGAACAGCGCCAGACCGTTCTCCGCCGTCTCGTCCGCGCGGATGCGGCCCACGAAGGACGCGTCGGCGCCCGCCGCCTGGAGCGGGGTCGGCACGTCGGACAGGACGACGCCGGGCGCGCCGGCCAGGAGCTCCTGGGCGCGGGCGACGCTCAGCGGACGCGCGAAACGGGCGTTGATCTGGAGCGAGTGACCGGTGAAGACCGGCACGCGGACGCAGGTGCCGGAGACCTTCAGCCCGGGGATGCCGAGGATCTTGCGGCTCTCGTGGCGGAGCTTCTGCTCCTCGTCGGTCTCGTGCGCACCGTCGTCGACGATCGCACCGGCCATCGGCAGCACGTTGAAGGCGATGGGGCGGACGTACTTCTCCGGCGCCGGGAACTCCACCGCCGCGCCGTCGTGCGTCAGCTTGGTGGCGTCCTGCTCGACCGCCTTGCGGACCTGCCCGTCCAGCTCCTCCACACCGGCCAGACCGCTGCCGGACACCGCCTGGTAGGTGGAGACGACCAGGGAGACCAGCTCCGCCTCGTCGTGCAGCGGGCGCAGCACCGGCATCGCGGCCATGGTGGTGCAGTTCGGGTTGGCGATGATGCCCTTGGGCCGCTCGGTGATCGCCTGCGGGTTGACCTCGGAGACGACCAGCGGGACCTCGGGGTCACGGCGCCAGGCCGAGGAGTTGTCGATCACGACGGGGCCCGCGTCGGCGACCTTCGGCGCCAGCGCCTTCGAGGTCGAGCCGCCCGCCGAGAACAGCACGATGTCCAGGCCGGAGTAGTCGGCGGTGGCGGCGTCCTCGACCGTGATCTCGGTGTTCTGCCAGGGCAGCGTCCGGCCCGCGGACCGGGCGGAGGCGAACAGGCGCAGCTGCTCGACCGGGAAGTCCCGCTCCGCGAGAATGCCCCGCATCACGCCGCCGACCTGGCCGGTGGCTCCGACGATTCCGATCCTCATGGGACTCCTTTTTCCGTACCTGACAGCGGTGCTTACCGGGAACGCCCGCTCAGAAGCGTTCCCACATCATGTGGGGGTACCCCGTCGCCTTGTCCAATCCGTTCCGGCCGGTGGATGCGGGCGCTCCGTTCCCGTACGCCCCTTGTGCCGGGGTGCGTCCCCGTACGGGCCGGTCCTTGAAGCGTAGGGCCTGCGGCGGACGTCCCGTCGCCCGCCCCGGCGGGACCGTGCGGCGGGGTGTGCGGTGATGGGCGGCGACTGTTGCGGTGGCGTTCACTCCGGGGCCATCCGCGCTGCCGAGGCTCCCTGGCGAGCCGTCGCCGCGACCGCACCCGGGAGTCCCCGCATGCCCCGTTTCCGGCCCGCCGTCCCCCCACCCGACCGCCGTACCTTCCTCGCCGCCACCGGCGCCGTG
>NZ_JCANQV010000322.1:0-6181 GCF_059553635.1 Candidatus Streptomyces philanthi | reverse complement strand
GTGCGCCCCGCCGCCGAAGATCCGCACCCCGCCCAGCACGATGCCGTCGCTGTCGTCCCGCAGCAGGTCCAGCGTCCGCGGGCCGCCGTCGAGGACCGTGCGCGCCGCGGCCACCGTGTCCGTCGGCACCCCCAGCGCCCGGCTGAGCGCGACCGTGTCCGGCGCGCCCACCGGCACCACCGACACCGCCACCCGCGCCAGGTCCCGCCCCCGGTGGAGCAGCCCCACGGCCCGCAGCAGCGCCCGGTCGTCGCCGATCACCACCGGGCGCCGCCGGCCTCTGCGGGACAGGGCCCGGGCGAACTCCTCCGGGCCCGCCGGAAGGCAGATCTTCGCCCCCGCCCCGGCGCACAGCACGTCCTTCGCGATCCGTACGGACTCGCCGTCCGTACGGCGGGCGAGCGGGTCGATGACGACGAGCAGGGAGTGCCCGGCTTGCTCGTGAGCCGACACCTCGGTCCTTCCTCAGGTAGCATCTCGGTGCAAGAGCCCCTTGCGCTGTTGCGCCAGGGGTTTCGTCTATTCCGGGGCACCGGTCCTGCGGCTGTGGCGACGACGTGGGCGTGAAGACGCCCGGCGCCGCCGTCCACGCATGTGGGACATGCCCCGCCCGGAAGGGGTGTACGCCTGTGCCCGCACTTGTGCTGCTCGGTGCTCAGTGGGGTGATGAGGGCAAGGGAAAGGCCACCGACCTGCTCGGTGGCTCCGTCGACTACGTAGTGCGTTACCAGGGTGGTAACAACGCCGGCCACACGGTCGTCGTGGGGGACCAGAAGTACGCACTGCACCTCCTCCCCTCCGGAATCCTCTCGCCGGGGTGCACCCCGGTCATCGGCAACGGCGTCGTCGTCGACCCGGCGGTCCTGCTCTCCGAGCTGAGCGGACTGAACGAGCGCGGCGTCGACACGTCCAAGCTGCTGATCAGTGGTAACGCGCATCTGATCACGCCGTACAACATCACCGTCGACAAGGTGACGGAACGGTTCCTCGGCAAGCGGAAGATCGGCACCACCGGCCGCGGCATCGGCCCGACCTACGCCGACAAGATCAACCGCACCGGAATCCGGGTGCAGGACCTCTACGACGAGTCGATCCTCACCCAGAAGGTCGAGGCGGCCCTCGACGTCAAGAACCAGCTGCTGACCAAGCTCTACAACCGCCGCGCCATCGAGGCCGGCCAGGTCGTCGAGGAACTGCTGGGCTACGCCGACAAGATCAAGGGCTATGTCGCCGACACCACCCTGATCCTCAACGACGCCCTCGACCAGGACAAGGTCGTGCTCTTCGAGGGCGGCCAGGGCACCCTGCTCGACATCGACCACGGCACGTACCCGTTCGTCACCTCGTCGAACCCGACGGCGGGCGGCGCCTGCACCGGTGCCGGCGTCGGCCCGACGAAGATCAGCCGGGTCATCGGCATCCTCAAGGCGTACACCACCCGCGTCGGCGCCGGCCCGTTCCCGACCGAGCTGTTCGACAAGGACGGCGAGGCGCTGCGCACCATCGGCGGCGAGCGCGGTGTCACCACCGGCCGTGACCGCCGCTGCGGCTGGTTCGACGCCGTCATCGCCCGCTACGCGACCCGCGTCAACGGCCTGACGGACTTCTTCCTGACCAAGCTCGACGTGCTCACCGGCTGGGAGCAGATCCCGGTCTGCGTCGCGTACGAGATCGACGGCGAGCGGGTCGAGGAGCTGCCCTACTCGCAGACCGACTTCCACCACGCCAAGCCCGTCTACGAGATGCTGCCGGGCTGGTCCGAGGACATCACCAAGGCCAAGACCTTCGCCGACCTGCCGAAGAACGCGCAGGCGTACGTGAAGGCCCTGGAGGAGATGTCGGGCGCCCCGATCTCCGCGATCGGCGTCGGCCCCGGCCGGGACGAGACCATCGAGATCAACTCGTTCCTGTCGTAACCGTCCGCGGTCCTTTTCGGAGCCGTGGCCGGCGGGTACCCACCCGTCGGCCACGGCTCCGTCGTTTTCCGGACGCCTCACGGCTCCGGTACGGTCCGCCGCGCGGGCCCGGAACTTTTCCGCACTCTTGACCGTAGAACGCACAGAGCGACCGCGACACAGCGGACAGCGACACCCGCGAAGCGCCCAGCACACCCGCACCCGACGACGCCGGCCCCCGACCCCGCACGATCGCCCGATCCCCCGCACGCGAGCCAAGGAGACCGTGTGATTCCCGCCGTACGCGCCATCGCCCGCGCCGCCATGGCCGCGCGGCCCGTGCCTCTCGCCGAGGTGCAGGCCCGCGCCGAACTCTCCGCCCGCTTCGACCACCGCTACCTCGTCCCCGTCGACGTCTTCACCGCCTTCGCGGCCGAGCTGACCGACCGGCGGCGGCCCGGCGGCCCGTTCGTGGCCCTGTGCATCAACGGCCGCCGCTGGTTCCGCTCCCACGCCGTCCACTACGACACCCCCGACCTGCGCACCTTCCACGACCGCCGGCACGACCGCCGCCGCCGCTTCACCATCCGCGAACGGCTCTGCGAGGACACCGGCCGGCGGCAGCTGGAGGTCAAGCTGCGGGGACGGCGCGGCGAGACCGTCGCCCACCGGCGGCAGCTGCTGCCCGGCGACGCGGCCCTGGCGGGCGGCCCGCGCGGCTTCCTCGCCTCCGTGCTCGACCGCTCGTACGGCATCGAGGCCCCCGCCGAACTGGGCCGCTCCCTCGTGACCGGCCATCAGCGCGCCACCCTGGTCGCCGACGGCCAGCGCGTCACCTGCGACGCCGCGCTGACCGGCCGCGACCCGGAGAGCGGGCGCACGGTCCGCACCGACGGCGGCCTGGTGCTGGTGGAGACCAAGTCGGGAGGCGCCCCGGCCGAGGCCGACCGGCTGCTCCAGGGGTACGGGCTGCGCCCCGTCGACTTCACCCGCTACTGCGGCACGCTGTCCGCGCTCCGCCCGGAACTGGCCGACCACCGGGGGCGTCCGGCGGTCCGCAGGGCGTTCCCGGCCGCGGCCTGACCCGTCCGGCGAGCGGCCCGTCCGCGGGGTGCGACCACCCAGCGGACGGGCCCGGCGCGCCCACGCCGACACTGTGTCCGCGCCCGTGGTGTGTCCCCTACAGACTGTCGGTACCGCGCCCCTACCGTGATCCCTAGGCTGTCGACGTCCGCCGCCCGACCCCCGCGGACCCGAGCGACCGATCCGAGGTACTGACCGTGACCACGACGCATCCCTTCGCCGATCCCGCAGCGAACGAGAACAGCAGCGCGAAGCGCTTCCCGGGAAGGGTGGTGGCGGGCGACGGGCGGGCCGTCAAGGCCGCCGACCGCTCCCACGTCTTCCACTCCTGGTCCGCCCAGGGCCTGATCGACCCGCTGCCGGTCGCCGGCGCCGAGGGCGCGTACTTCTGGGACTACGACGGCAACCGCTACCTCGACTTCTCCTCCCAGCTGGTCAACACCAACATCGGCCACCAGCACCCCAAGGTCGTCGCGGCGATCCAGGAGCAGGCCGGGAAGCTGTGCACCCTCGCGCCCGGCTTCGCCGTCGACGTACGGTCCGAGGCCGCCCGGCTGATCGCCGAGCGCACCCCCGGCGACCTCGACAAGATCTTCTTCACCAACGGCGGCGCCGAGGCCGTGGAGAACGCGGTCCGGATGGCCCGGCTGCACACCGGCCGCCCCAAGGTCCTCTCCGCCTACCGCTCGTACCACGGCGCCACCTCCACCGCGATCAACCTCACCGGCGACCCGCGCCGCTGGCCCTCGGACACCGCCTCCGCCGGCGTCGTCCACTTCTGGGGCCCGTTCCTCTACCGCTCGCCGTTCCACTCCGAGAACGAGGCGCAGGAGTGCGAGCGCGCCCTCCAGCACTTGGAGGACACCCTCGCCTTCGAGGGCCCGCAGTCCATCGCGGCGATCATCCTGGAGACGATCCCCGGCACCGCCGGGATCATGGTCCCGCCGCCCGGCTACCTCGCCGGGGTGCGGGAGCTGTGCGACCGGTACGGCATCGTCTTCATCCTGGACGAGGTGATGGCGGGCTTCGGCCGCACCGGCCACTGGTTCGCCGCCGACCGCTTCGGCGTCACCCCCGACCTGATGACCTTCGCCAAGGGCGTCAACTCCGGCTACGTCCCGCTCGGCGGCGTCGCCATCAGCGCGGAGATCGCCGCCACCTTCGACCGGCGCCCCTACCCCGGCGGCCTCACCTACTCCGGCCACCCCCTGGCCTGCGCCGCCGCCGTCGCCACCCTCACCACCATGGCCGAGGAGAAGATCGTCGAGAACGCCGCCGAGATCGGGGAGACCGTCCTCGGACCGGGCCTGCGCGAGCTCGCCGAGCGGCACCCGTCCGTCGGCGAGGTGCGCGGCCTCGGCGTCTTCTGGGCCCTGGACCTGGTGCGCAGCAAGGAGACCCGCGAGCCGCTGGTGCCGTACAACGCCTCGGGCGCCGACAACGCCCCGATGGCCGAGTTCACCGCGGCCTGCAAGCGCGCCGGCCTCTGGCCGTTCGTCAACATGAACCGCACCCATGTCGTCCCGGCCTGCACCGTCACCGCGGCCGAGGCCAAGGAGGGCCTGGCCGCCCTCGACGAGGCTCTCGCGGCGGCCGACGCGCACACCGTCTGACCCACGGCTCCGGCGCCGTGCCCCGCCGCGGAGCGGGGCACGGCGGCCCTCGCCTATCGTGTGCGGGGGCCGCGACCGATCATGCGGCCCGCAATCGTCGGAGGGGACGGGCACGATGGCCGCCGGGGGAGTCCGCGGAGTCATACGGCGCAACACCCTGCGCCAGCAGATCGCCGACGCGCTGCGCGACGAGGTCCTCGCCGGCCGGCTGCCGTGCGGCCACCCCTTCACCGTCAAGGAGATCGCCGAGCAGTACGGCGTCTCCGCCACCCCCGTCCGCGAGGCCCTGCTCGACCTGTGCGCCCAGGGCCTGCTGGAGATAGAGCAGCACCGCGGCTTCCGGGTGCGGGCCTTCACCGCCGACGACTTCCGCGCCATGGTCGAGGCCCGCCGGCTGGTCGTCGAGGGCATCTTCCGCGTCTCGGCCGAGCAGGCGATACGGCGGATCTGCCCCGAGGCGCTGGTGTCCGTACGGCGCCGCGCCGAGGAGGCCGAACGCGCCGCCCGCGCCGGTGACCTCGACGTCCTCATCGGTTACGACCTGCGCTTCTGGCGGGAACTCGGCCACCTGGTCGACAACGCGTACATCAGCGACTTCCTCGACCGGGTCCGCGTACAGACCTGGATGTACCTGGTGCCGCTGCTGCGCGGCAGCGCCGATGTGCGCCGCCATCTGTGGCACGACCACGGCGCGCTGGTCGACGCCGTCGTCCGCCGCGACGCCGCCGAGGCCCAGCGGCTGGTGGTCGCCTCCAACGAGCACGCCCTCTCGCTGCTGGACGAGACGGCCTGACGCCCCGTCCGGGCCCGCGCGGAGCGTCCCGCGACGCCCTTCCCCTGCTCTCGTGGGAAGGCCCGGCCCGCACTACGCTGTCCCGACCCCGGCCGCCCCGGCCGGCGGGCGTCCCCGTAGCCGACCGGAAGCGAGCTGTCCCCCGTGGCATGTGACCTGTGGCTGGTCCCCCTCGTCGATGTGCTGTGCCACAGCCCCGACAACCCCTTCTCCGAGGAACTCGCCGCCTACGACGCGGCCCTGACGGAGGCCGGGCTGCCGCCGGTCCCGGTCTTCAGTTACATGCCGGGCCTGTCCGGCGAGGTCGCGCCGGTCGCGGGCTTCGACTACGACGCGCTGCACTTCCTGCGCCGCGCCTACCTCCTGCGCCTGTGCGGTCTCGAAGTGACGCCGGTGGACGAGCTGGGCGGCGACTACGAGCAGTTGCTGGAGATGTTCGAGACGGCCGTGCAGCAGTCCCATCTGGTCTGGCACTACGACCACGCGGGCGCGTACGTCCCGGTGGACTTCCCGCACCCGCTGGCCAACGGCGAACTGCTCGCGGGCGGCGGACCGCTGGGTTCCTCCCAGGGGCTGCTGCGGGAACTCGAACTGGTCGCGCCATCCCTCGGTATCGATCCGGCCAATCCTCCGCCGGCGCCCCTGCCGCCGACCGGGCCCACCTCCCTGGAGGAACGGGCCGGCGTCCCGCCCCTGGAGAACGGGCCGTTCGCCCGCGAACGGCACGTCTGGCTGGGCCTGCACGCCGCCGCGACCCGGAGCCTCGGCCAGGGCTGCATGATCGTCTTCAGCTGACC
>NZ_JCANQV010000321.1:0-6183 GCF_059553635.1 Candidatus Streptomyces philanthi | reverse complement strand
AGAGCGGGGCGAAGCGGGTGCCGCCGCACACCGGGCAGTCCCGGCGCGGGCGGCCCGACTCCATGGCCGTGATCACCCGGCGCAGGACGACGGCGAGCGGTGCCGACGGATGCCGCTGGGGCGCGGCGCACGGCACGATCTCGCAGCCGCCCCAGGTGCGGCGGTGCCAGGCGTCGACGGCGGTGGGCTGGCGGATGCCGAGGTGCTTCTCCCGGCGTCTGCGGGCCGCGGACTCGGCCTCGTACGCCAGCCAGAGGGCGCGGGCCTCCTCCAGTTCGGTGAGCGCGGCCAGCAGGCGTCCGGGGTCGGGGTCACGGTCCTGGGGGGAGATCCCGGCCCGGACGCACAGATGGTGCCAGGTCGCGCGGTGCCCGTAGGGGGCGAAGCGCTCCAGGCACTTGCGCAGCGCGGTGCGCCGTTGGGCGGGGAGGAGCCGCGGATCGCGGACCTGTTCCGCGAGAGCTCTGAAACCGGCCATTTTCAACCCACCTCCGTGGGGAGGACCCGACTGGACACCGAATGGACGCGGTCCACCGCCGTCCGGATCCATCGAATTTCTTTGCGGTTTCGCGTGGTGCGGGGCGGGGGTGGTGTGCGGCCCGACGGGCCGTGCCCTGTGGGGAATTGGCAAAGGTGACTGTTGTTCACCTTCCGGCGGCGCGTAACCGGCGGTAACGTCCGCCCCCATCCGCCTCCCGAGGAGCAGGAATGCGACGACGTACCGGAAGGCTCAGGACCGCCGCCGCGGCAGCCCTGTTCGCCTTGGGTGCCACCTGCCTGGCACCGCCCCCCGCCGTGGCCGCGGCCACCCGCGCCACGGACACCACCGACTACTGCCGGGACCAGTGCGCGGACATCCTGCCGCCGGGCGCCACCGGCAACGCGACGCTGGTGGAGATCCTCGGCAACAAGATGTTCGGCACCCACCCCGCCCACTCCACCGACCAACTCGCCCCCTACGGCGCCCTGGCGAGCGGCTACCGCGGCCTCACCGACGGCACCCTGGCCGACTTCTTCAACGACGCCTCCTTCGGCGTCCCCCAGGACCAGGTCGCCTCCGTCACCCGGCCCCGCGACGACGTCACGATCACCCGCGACAAGAAGACCGGCGTCCCGCACATCAAGGGCACCACCCGCTACGGCACCGAGTTCGGCGCCGGCTACGCGGCCGGCCAGGACCGGCTCTGGCTGATGGACCTCTTCCGCCACATCGGTCGCGGCGAACTCACCTCCTTCGCCGGCGGCGCACCCGCCAACCAGGGCCTGGAGCAGGAGTTCTGGCCCCAGGCCCCGTACACCGAGGCCGACCTCCAGGCCCAGGTCGACCGCATCCGCGACGACAACGGGGAACGCGGCAAACAGGCCATGGCGGACGCCCAGGCGTACGTCGACGGCATCAACGCCTACCGCGAGCAGTCCAAGAACGGCCGCTATTTCCCCGGCGAGTACGTCCTGACCGGCCATGTGGACGCGATCACCAACGCCGGGGAGATCCAGCCCTTCAAGCTCACCGACCTCATCGCCCTCGCCTCCGTCGTCGGCGGCCTCTTCGGCAACGGCGGGGGCGGCGAGGTCACCTCCGCCCTCTCCCTGCTCGCCGCCCAGCAGAAGTACGGCGTCGAGAAGGGCACCGAGGTCTGGGAGTCCTTCCGCGAACGCAACGACCCCGAGGCCGCGGTGACCGTCCACGACGGCACCCGCTTCCCGTACGCCGTCAAACCCGACCACGCCCAGGGCACCGCACTGCCCGACCGCGGCTCGGTCACCGCCGAACCCCTGGTCCACGACCGCACCGGCGCCGCCACCGCCAAGGGCAAGAACGTGCCCCGCGACCCGGTGAAGGCGCCGGAGAAGTACCGCAAGCTCGAAGGGCTGTTCAAGGACGGCGTGCTGCCCCCGGGCAGCTTCTCCCTCACCCAGCACCGCGGCATGTCCAACGCCCTGCTGGTCTCCGGCAAGCACACCGCCAGCGGCCACCCCGTCGCCGTGTTCGGCCCGCAGACCGGCTACTTCGCCCCGCAACTGCTGATGCTCCAGGAGATACAGGGGCCCGGCATCAGCGCCCGCGGCGCCTCCTTCGCCGGCGTCGGCATGTACGTCCAGCTCGGCCGCGGCCAGGACTACGCCTGGAGCGCCACCTCCGCCGGGCAGGACATGACCGACACCTACGCCGTCGAACTGTGCAACGAGGACGGCACCGCGCCCGCCAAGGACTCGGCCGCCTACCGCTACCACGGCACCTGCGTCCCGATGGAGAAGCTGGAGCGCACCAACTCCTGGAAGCCCACCGTCGCCGACCCGACGGCCGCCGGCTCGTACCGGATGCAGGTCCTGCGCACCAAGTACGGCGTCGTCACCCACCGCGCCACCATCGGCGGCAAGCCCGTCGCCTACACCTCGCTGCGCAGCACCTACCGTCACGAGGCCGACTCCATCATCGGCTTCCAGATGTTCAACGACCCCGGATACGTCCACGACGCGGCCAGCTTCCAGAAGGCGGCCCAGCACATCGGCTACGCCTTCAACTGGTTCTACGCCGACTCGCGGGACACCGCCTTCTACAACAGCGGGCTCAACCCCGTCCGCAACCCCGACGTCGACGCGGCGCTCCCCGTCAAGGCGGAGGCGGCCTACGAGTGGCAGGGCTTCGACCCGGCGGCCAACACCGCCGAGTACACCCCGCCCGCCCAGCACCCGCAGTCCGTCAACCAGGACTACTACATCTCCTGGAACAACAAGCAGGCCAAGGACTACGACGCGGCCGGCTTCGGCAACGGCTCGGTGCACCGCTCCGACCTCCTCGACGACCGGGTCGCCGCACTGACCCGGGAGGGCGGCGTCACCCGCGCCTCGCTGACCCGCGCGATGGCCGAGGCCGCCGTCACCGACCTGCGCGGCGAGGACGTCCTGCCCGCGCTGCTGCGCGTGCTGCGCAGCAAGCCCGTCACCGACCCCGCCCTCCAGACCGCCGTCCAGCAGCTGGAGGCATGGCGCAAGGACGGCGCCCAGCGCCGCGAGACCAGCGCCGGATCGCACACCTACGCGCACGCCGACGCGGTGCGGCTGATGGACGCCTGGTGGCCGCTGATGATCGAGGGCGTCTTCAAGCCGGGACTGGGCGGCGACCTCTACGACGCGTTCCGCGCCAACCTCGGCATCGACGAGTCGCCGTCGGCCGGCCACGGCCCGACCGGGGCGCACGCCGGGTCCGCGTTCCAGTTCGGCTGGTGGAGCTACGCGGACAAGGACCTGCGCGCGGTGCTCGGCGACAAGGTCGAGGGCCCGCTCGCCGCGCCGTACTGCGGCGCCGGCGACCTGTCGGCCTGCCGCGACACCCTGCTGGACACCCTGCGGCAGGCGGCCGGGAAGACCGCCGCGCAGGTCTACCCGGGCGACGACACCTGCAAAGCCGGCGACCAGTGGTGCGCGGACGCGATCGTCCACCGCGCGGTCGGCGGTCTGACGCACGACACGATCAGCTGGCAGAACCGGCCGACCTACCAGCAGGTGGTGGAGTTCCCCGGCCACCGCTGAGCGGCACCACACGGCACACGCGCCGGCCCCGGGCACCCACGCCCGGGGCCGGCGCCCGTCCTGACCTGGCGTTACGCGCGGTCTCAGGGAACGAGACACCGCGCCGGAACCCTTGACCGGCCCGTGCGCCGGACGTGAGAGTGCCGCTCGTGACCAGTGAGACGGCAGCACGGAACACGGCGGACCCCGCGGCCGGGGGAGCGGACGGCGGGGAGAGCCTGCGGCGGGTGGCGGTGGCCTCGTTCATCGGCACCGCCATCGAGTTCTACGACTTCTACATCTACGGCACCGCCGCCGCCCTCGTCCTCGACGAGGCGTTCTTCCCGACCCTCGACCCGGTCAACGCGACCCTCGCCGCGTTCTCCACCTACGCGGTGGCGTTCCTCGCCCGGCCCCTGGGCTCGGTCCTCTTCGGGCACTTCGGCGACCGGGTCGGCCGCAAGTCCGTCCTCGTCGTCTCCCTGCTGCTGATGGGGCTGTCCACGGCCTGCGTCGGTCTGCTGCCCGGTTACGGCACGCTGGGCGTCTGGGCGCCGCTGCTGCTGGTCGCGCTGCGCTTCCTCCAGGGCATCGGCCTGGGCGGGGAGTGGGGCGGGGCGGCGCTGCTGGCCGTCGAGCACGCGCCGAAGAAGCGCCGCGGGCTGTACGCGGCGTTCCCGCAACTGGGCCCCTCGGTCGGTTTCTCCGCCGCGACCGGCGTGTTCTGGCTGCTGTCGGCCGGGCTCGACGACGCGGCGTTCCGCTCCTGGGGCTGGCGGGTGCCGTTCCTGCTGTCGTTCCTGCTGGTGGGGGTGGGGCTGTTCGTCCGCCTGAAGATCAGTGAGACACCGGTCTTCGCACGGGTGCGGGCGGCGCAGGAGGCCGGGCGGGTCCCGGTCCTGGAGGTGCTGCGGCGCCATCCGCGGGAGCTGCTGCTGGGCGCGGGCGGCATGATCATCGCGTACGGCCTCTTCTACACCGCCACCACCTACTGCCTCTCCTACGCCACCGGCACGCTCGGCGTCCCCCGCGGCACCATGCTGGCGCTCTCCCTGGCCGCCTGCCTCTTCCTCGCGGCCGGCACCTGGCTCGCGGCCACCCGCTCGGACGCCGCGGGCCGCCGCCGGCTGGTCCTGGCCGGGGCCGGGGCCGCCGTGGTGTGGGGCCTGGTCCTCTTCCCGCTGCTCGACACCCGGCAGCCGGCGCTGATCGCGCTGGCGGTCGGCGGGGCGCTGTTCTGCATGGGCGTGGTGTACGGCCCGATGGGCGCCTATCTCCCGGAACTCTTCGGTACCACCGTGCGCTACTCGGGGGCCTCGCTCGCCTACAACCTGGGCGGGGTGCTGGGCGGCGCGGTCTCCCCGCTGATCGCCGCCCGCCTCCAGCCCGCGTTCGGCTCCTCCTCGGTGGGCTGGTACGTCAGCGCGACGGCGCTGCTGTCGCTGCTGTGCGTGCTCGCGCTGCCGGAGACGCGGGAGCGGGAACTGGGGTGAACGGGGCGGGTGGCGCCGGGCGACGCACGTTCAGGCCGGCGCCCGTGACCGACGCGCCGTCACCCCGTGTACCGCAGATACCTCTTCCGCACCGCGCGGAACGCCCGCAGGCCGTCCTGCCAGGCCGCGACCACCTCGTCCGGCCCGGCCCCCGCGTCGATCATCGTGCGGACCGTCGTCGAGCCCGTCAGCCGGTCGATCCAGTGGTCGGGCCGCCAGGCGAAGCCGGACCAGGTCCGCTTCGCCGTCACCAGCAGTCCGATCCCGGTACGCACCGGGTCGAACGCCGCCCGGTCGTGGACGTGCAGTTGCACCCCGCCGATCGTCCGGCCGTGGAACTTGTCGGACGTCGGAGCGAAGTACGCCTCCCGGAAACGCACCCCGGGCAGCCCCAGCGCCTCGGCGGCCGCGGCCCAGCGGCGGTCGACGCCCTCCGCGCCCAGCAGCTCGAACGGCCGGGTGGTGCCGCGGCCCTCGGAGAGATTGGTGGCCTCGAACAGGCAGGTGCCGGAGTAGACCAGCGCGGTGTCGGCGGTGGGCATGTTGGGGCTCGGCGGCACCCACGGGAGGCCCGTGGCGTCGTAGAAGTCGCCGCGCCGCCATCCGGACATCCACACCGTCTCCAGCTCCACCGGGCGCCCCGCGGCCCGGGGCACGAACTCGCCGTTGAACAGCCGGGCCAGCTCCCCCACCGTCATCCCGTGCGCCTGCGCGACCGGCTCCCGGCCGACGAACGTGGCGAAGGCCCTCTCCAGCACCGGACCCGAGGCCGCGCGGCCGGTCACCGGATTGGGCCGGTCCAGCACCATGAACCGCTTGCCCGCCGCCACGGCCGCCACCATGCAGTCGTACAGCGTCCAGATGTAGGTGTAGAAGCGCGCGCCGATGTCCTGGATGTCGAAGACCAGGGTGTCCACGCCCGACGCGGTGAAGATGTCCGCGAGTTCCCGGCCGTTCTTGCCGAACGTGTCGTACACGGGCAGCCCGGTGGCCGGATCGTCGTAGCGGCCCTCCGAACCGCCCGCCTGCGCGGTGCCGCGGAAGCCGTGCTCGGGGCCGAAGACCGCGGTCAGCCGGACCCGTTCGTCGGCGTGCAGCACGTCGACGATGTGCCGGACGTCGCGGGTGACACCGGTGGGGTTGGTGATGACGCCGATCCGCCGGCCCTCCAGCGGGC
>NZ_JCANQV010000320.1:0-6209 GCF_059553635.1 Candidatus Streptomyces philanthi | reverse complement strand
CCAAGGGGACGATCCGGCCCGGCAACCCGCGCCCCCGGCTGCGCCTCGTCGGCTTCGGGCTGGGACTGGTGATGCTGGTGTTCGCCGGCCGTCTCTTCCAGGTGCAGGCCGTCGACGCCAGCGCCTACGCGGCCAAGGCCAACGTCAACCGCTACGTCCCGGTGGTCCTGCCCGCCGAGCGCGGGACCATCACCGACCGCGGCGGCGTCGACCTCGCCACCACCGTCGACGCGTACGACATCACCGCCGACCCGAGCCTGCTGGCGCCCGACAAGACCAAGATCCCGGACGCCCCGCGGCGCGCCGCCAAGCTGCTCGCGCCGCTCCTCCACGGCGACGAGAACGAACTCGCCGAGAAGCTCGGCAGGTCCTCGTCCCGCTACGTCCTGCTCGCCCGCCAGCAGACGCCCCAGGTCTGGAAGCAGATCAAGGACACGCGCCGCAAGCTGGAGCGCGAGGCGGCCGCCGCGCCCCGCAGCGCCCCCCGCCCCAACGTCCTGGTCGGGATCTTCGCCGACCGGCACAGCAAGCGCGTCTACCCCAACAAGGACCTCGCGGCCGGCGTCCTCGGCTTCGTCAACGCCGAGGGCAAGGGCGCCGGCGGCCTGGAGGCCCAGCTCGACAAGCAGCTCGCCGGCGAGAACGGCAAGCTGGTCTACGCCCAGTCCGGAGGCCGACGGGTGCCGACCGCCGACACCCAGGAGCATCCCGCCGTCCCCGGCACGGGCGTCGAGCTGACCCTCGACCGCGACATCCAGTGGATGGCCCAGAAGGCCATCAGCGAGCAGGTCGCCAAGTCCAAGGCCGACCGCGGCTACGTCGTCGTCCAGGACACCCGGACCGGGCAGATCCTGGCCCTGGCCAACGCCCCCGGCTTCGACCCCAACGACCTCACCAGGGCGAACCCCTCGGCGCTCGGCAACGCGGCGCTGACGGACGCGTTCGAACCGGGGTCCACCAGCAAGCTGATGTCGATGGCCGCCGTCCTGGAGGAGGGCGCGGCCACCGCCGCGACCCGTGTCACCGTGCCCAACCGGCTGCACCGTGGTGACCGCCTCTTCTCGGACGACATCGACCACGCCACCTGGCACCTCACCCTCAACGGTGTCCTGGCCAAGTCCAGCAACATCGGCACCATCCTGGCGACCGAGCAGCTCGGCAAGACCCAGGCCGAGGCGAACCGGGTCCTCTACTCCTACCTGCGCAAATTCGGCATCGGACAGCCCACCGGCCTCAACTTCCCCGGCGAGACCGACGGCATCCTGGCCAAGCCGGGGGACTGGAGCACCTCGCAGCAGTACACCATCCCGTTCGGCCAGGGCCTGTCCCTCAACGCCGTCCAGGCCGCCTCCGTCTACTCCACCATCGCCAACGGCGGCGAACGCATCGCCCCCACCCTCGTACGCGGCACCACCGGGCCCGACGGCCGCTACACCGCGGCCCCCGAGCCCGCGAAGACCCGCGTCGTCAGCGAGAAGACCGCGTCCACCCTCGCCGCCATGCTCGAATCGGTCGTCGACGACCGGGAGGGCACCGGCGCCAGGGCCAAGATCGACGGCTACCGGGTCGGCGGCAAGACCGGAACCTCCAACCGCGTGGACCCCAAAACGGGCAAATACCATGGCTACACCGCGTCCTTCGCCGGCTTCGCGCCCGCCGACAAGCCCCGCGTCACCGTCTACTGCGCCGTCCAGAACCCGACCAAGGGCAGCTACTTCGGCGGCCAGGTCTGCGGCCCGATCTACCAGCAGGTCATGACGTTCGCGCTGAAGACCCTCCAGGTCCCGCCCAGTGGTGACAAGGCGCCGCGGCTGCCCGTCACCTTCACGCCAGGCGAATGAAATCGAGGCAACATCGCCGTGACGACCATCACTGCCCACGCCACCCCGGACCCCGGCGCCGACCCCGCCCCGCGGCCCTCGCTTCGCCCCGGGGCCGCCGCGCCCGGTACGCTCACCGCCGTGTCACACGCTGATCAGTCCCCCAAGCACCAGCAGGACGCACCCGGCGCATACCCGGGGGCGCCCCGCCCCGAGAAGGTCCGGCCGACCCCCCTGGCGGACCTCGCCGAGCAGCTGGGCACGCCGGTCGCGGCCGGCGCCGCGCCCGGTGTCACGGTGACCGGCATCACCCACGACTCCCGGGCGGTCCGCCCCGGTGACGTCTACGCCGCGCTGCCCGGTGCCCGCTTCCACGGCGCCGACTTCGCGGCTCAGGCCGCCGACCTCGGCGCCGCCGCGATCCTCACCGACCCCGTCGGCCGCGAGCGCGCCGCCGCCACCGGCCTGCCGGTCCTCGTCGCCGACGACCCGCGCTCCCGGATGGGCGCGCTGGCCGTCTCGATCTACGACGCGCCGGGCGAGGACCTGCTCCAGATCGGCATCACCGGCACCTCCGGCAAGACCACCACCGCCTACCTCGTCGACGGCGGGCTCCGCGCCGCCTGCGCCGCGGGCGCCCTCACCGGCCTGATCGGCACCGTCGAGACGCGGATCGGCGACGAGCGGATCAAGTCCGAGCGCACCACCCCGGAGGCCACCGACCTCCAGGCGCTGTTCGCCGTCATGCGCGAGCGGGGCGTCGAGGCGGTCGCCATGGAGGTCTCCAGCCACGCCCTGGTCCTCGGCCGGGTCGACGGCTGCGTCTTCGACGTCGCGGTCTTCAACAACCTCAGCCCGGAGCACATGGAGTTCCACTCCGGCATGGAGGACTACTTCCAGGCCAAGGCCGCCCTCTTCACCCGGGCCCGCAGCCGCGCCGGCGTCGTCAACCTCGACGACGAGTACGGCCGGCGGCTGGCCGCCGGCGCCTCGGAGGTCCCGGTCACCACCTTCTCCGCCGAGGGCCACCCGGACGCGGACTGGCGCGCCGACGACGTCGAGGTCGGCGCGCTCGGCTCGACGTTCACCGTGCACGGCCCGCACGGCGAGAAGCTGCGCGCGGCCTCGCCGCTGCCCGGCCCGTTCAACGTCGCCAACGCGCTCGCCGCGATCACCTCGCTGATCGTCGCCGGTGTCGACCCGCAGACCGCCGCCGACGGCGTCGCCGCGGTCCCGGGTGTCCCCGGCCGGCTGGAGCGCGTGGACGCCGGGCAGCCCTACCTCGCGGTCGTCGACTACGCGCACAAGACGGACGCCGTCGAATCGGTTCTGCGCGCCCTGCGCAAGGTCACCGAGGGCCGTCTGCACGTCGTCCTCGGCTGCGGCGGTGACCGCGACCCGCACAAGCGCGCCCCGATGGGCGCCGCGGTCGCCCGCCTCGCCGACACCGCCGTACTGACCTCCGACAACCCCCGCTCCGAGGACCCCCTCGCGATCCTCGCCACCATGCTCGGCGGCGCCGCCGAAGTACCCGTCCACGAACGCGGCACGGTCCTCGTCGAGGAGGACCGCGCCGCCGCCGTCGCCGCGGCCGTCGCCCGCGCCGAGCCCGGCGACACCGTGGTCGTCGCCGGCAAGGGCCACGAGCTGGGCCAGGACATCGCCGGAGTGGTCCGCCCCTTCGACGACCGACAGGTGCTGCGCGAGGCCATCGAGGCGTCGCGGGCACCGCAGCAGCCGAACCACCAGGGATGACACACCGCCATGCGCGCACAACCCTTCTGTAGGCACCTTCCGCCCCGCTCGGGAGGTGACCTGTGATCTCCCTGTCCCTCGCCGAGATCGCGGACATCGTCGGCGGACGGCAGCACGACATACCGGACCCGGGGGCCCAGGTCACCGGGCCCGTCGTCAAGGACTCCCGTGAGGTCCGCCCCGGCGCCCTCTTCGTGGCCTTCGCCGGCGAACGCGTCGACGGCCACGACTTCGCCGCGGGCGCCGTCGCCGACGGTGCCACCGCCGTGCTGGCCGCCCGCCCCGTGGGTGTGCCCGCGATCGTCGTCGACGACGTCGTCGCGGCCCTCGGCGCGCTCGCCCGCGCCGTGGTGGAGCGCCTGGGCACCGAGGTCGTCGCCCTCACCGGCTCGGCCGGCAAGACCAGCACCAAGGACCTGATCGCCCAGCTGCTCCAGCGGCACGGGCCGACCGTCTGGCCCGACGGCAACCTCAACAACGAGATCGGGCTGCCGCTGACCGCGCTGCGGGCCGACGGCACCACCCGCCACCTCGTCCTGGAGATGGGCGCCCGCGGCGTCGGCCACATCCGCTACCTCGCCCGTCTGACGCCGCCGCGCATCGGCCTGGTGCTCAACGTCGGCACCGCGCACATCGGCGAGTTCGGCGGCCGCGAGCGGATCGCCGAGGCCAAGGGCGAACTGGTCGAGTCGCTGCCCGGGGACGGCGTCGCGGTGCTCAACGCCGACGACCCGTACGTGAGGGCCATGGCCTCGCGCACCACGGCCCGTACGCTGCTGTTCGGCGAGGCGCCGGACGCCGACGTACGTGCCGCAAATGTCCGGCTCGCCGACGGCGGACGGCCCGCTTTCACGCTTCACACACCCTCCGGGTGCGCTGACGTGACCATGCGGCTGTACGGTGAGCACCACGTGTCGAACGCGCTCGCCGCGGCCGCCGTCGCCCATGAGTTGGGCATGCCCGTGGACGAGATCGCCGCCGCGCTCTCTGAAGCCGGCACGCTCTCCCGCTGGCGGATGGAGGTCACCGAGCGCGCGGACGGCGTGACGGTCGTCAACGACGCCTACAACGCGAACCCCGAGTCCATGCGAGCGGCGCTGCGCGCGCTGGTCGCCATGGGCGAGGCCCGGAAGGCCGCGGGGGGCCGCACGTGGGCGGTGCTCGGCGAGATGGCCGAGCTGGGCGAGGACGCGCTCGCCGAACACGACGCGGTCGGACGGCTGGCCGTCCGGCTCAACGTCAGCAAGCTCGTGGCAGTCGGCGGCAGGGAAGCGGCCTGGCTGCAAATGGGCGCCTATAACGAGGGTTCGTGGGGTGAGGAGTCGGTGCACGTGTCCGACGCGCGGGCGGCGGTCGACCTGTTGCGCAGCGAGGTGCGACCGGGAGACGTCGTGCTGGTGAAGGCATCCAGATCGGTGGGACTGGAGCGGGTCGCCGCGGCATTGCTGGACGAGGGCGTCGCGAACGCCGGGGGCGGGGCCGCGGCCCGATGAACTCGATGAAGCAGATCCTCTTCTCCGGAATGATCGGGCTCTTCCTGACCCTGATCGGCACCCCGCTGCTGATCAAGCTGCTGGCCCGCAAGGGCTACGGCCAGTACATCCGCGACGACGGTCCGCGCGACCACCACAGCAAGCGCGGTACGCCCACCATGGGCGGTATCGCCTTCATCCTGGCCACGCTCATCGCGTACGCCCTGACGAAGGTGATCACGAGCAGCGACCCCACCTTCTCCGGTGTGCTGGTGCTGTTCCTGATGGCGGGCATGGGTCTGGTCGGCTTCCTCGACGACTACATCAAGATCGTCAAGCAGCGGTCGCTCGGCCTGCGGGCCAAGGCGAAGATGGCCGGCCAGCTGATCGTCGGCATCGCCTTCGCCGTGCTCTCGCTCCAGTTCGCCGACGCGCGCGGACAGACCCCGGCCTCCGACCGGTTGTCGTTCACCCAGGACTTCGGCTGGCAGGTCGGCCCGGTGATCTTCGTGATCTGGGCGCTGTTCATGATCCTGGCGATGTCCAACGGCGTGAACCTCACCGACGGCCTCGACGGCCTCGCCACCGGCGCCTCGGTGATGGTCTTCGGCGCGTACACCTTCATCGGCATCTGGCAGCACCAGGAGTCCTGCGCCAACCAGATCACCGCGGGCCCCGGCTGCTACGAGGTACGCGATCCGCTCGACCTCGCCGTCGTCGCCTCCGCGCTGATGGGCGCCTGCTTCGGCTTCCTGTGGTGGAACACCTCGCCCGCCAAGATCTTCATGGGTGACACCGGCTCGCTGGCTCTGGGCGGCGCCCTCGCCGGCCTGGCCATCTGCTCCCGCACCGAGCTGCTCATCGCGGTGCTCGGCGGTCTGTTCGTCCTCATCACCATGTCCGTGGTCATCCAGGTCGGCTCGTTCCGCCTCACCGGCAAGCGCGTCTTCCGGATGGCACCACTCCAGCACCACTTCGAACTGAAGGGCTGGAGCGAAGTCCTGGTGGTGGTCAGATTCTGGATCATCCAGGGCATGTGCGTGATCGTCGGCCTCGGCATCTTCTACGGCGGTTGGCAGGCGGCCAAGTGACCACGCAGCAACCGGAGGACTTCACCGGCCGCCGGATCACCGTCGCCGGCCTCGGCGTGAGCGGCGCCAGC
>NZ_JCANQV010000319.1:0-6241 GCF_059553635.1 Candidatus Streptomyces philanthi | reverse complement strand
CGCCTCGGTCCGCGCCCCCACGGGCACCAGGGTGTCGACCAGGGTGTAGCCCGTGATCAGCGCCGGGGCGATGCACAGCCCGACGACCAGCCCCACCGCGCCCAGCAGCGGCACCGCCGTCACCGCCCACAGCGGCGTGGTGGCCAGCGCCAGCAGCCCGTAGGCGACCAGCAGCCGGCGCCGCGGGCCGACGCGCCAGGCGATGGCGCCGCAGGCGATGCCCGCCAGCATGTTGCCCGCCGCGAAGATCCCGTAGAGCACGCCGTTGATGCCGGGACGGCCGATGTCCTGGGTGAAGGCCGTCAGCGAGACCTGCATCCCGCCGAAGACCGTGCCGATGCCCAGGAAGGCCACGATCAGCACCCGGACAGCGGGGACGGAGAGCGCCGAGACGCGCGGCCCGCCGTCGTCCCGGGTGCGGTGCACCGGCGGCTGACTGCGCCGCTGCGCCGCGAACAGCAGCCCGCCGGCCAGCATCAGCGCCGCCTCCGCGATCAGTCCCGCGGCCGGGTGCACGCCCGTGCACAGCGCCGTCGCCAGGACCGGGCCGACGACGAAGGTGAACTCGTCGGTGACCGACTCGAACGCCGCCGCCGTCGGCATCAGCGGACTGCCGGCCAGCCGCGCCCCCCAGCGGGCCCGCACCATCGGGCCGATCTGCGGCGTCGAGGCGCCCGTCGGCACCGCGACGGCCAGCAGCGCCCACAGCGGGGCGTGGGTCAGGGCGAGCGTGATGAGCGCGGTGACACCACAGACGTGGATCAGTACGCCGGGGACCAGGACCGCCCGCTGGCCGAAGCGGTCCGCGAGCTTGCCGCCCTGCGGGGCGAAGAGGGCCATCGAGACGCCGGTCGCCGCCGAGACCGCGCCGGCCGCTCCGTACGAGCCGGTGGTGTGCTCGACGAGCAGCACGATGCCGATGGTCAGCATCGCGAACGGCTGCCGGGCCAGAAAGCCGGGCAGCAGGAACGCCCACGCACCGGGGGTGCGCAGCAGTTGTCCGTAACCAGGACGGGAATCCTTGACCGCGGATGCCACGGCCGGGCCTTTCCGCTGCCTGGTAGCACGCCACCGCGATGTCGCCACGGGACGCGCCGAGAGCTGTCCTCTCGCGCAGGACCGAGTAGATACCGCGTGGTCCGCACCGGGAAGTGGCTGCCCCGTGAGGCAGGGGGACCGCGGCCGCCGAGCGGTCGCGCCAGCTCTGCATCAGGCAGAGTTGGTTCGTTGATGTGCCGCTTCATAGTACAGGCCGGTATGGGCGTATCGGGTGGGTCCGCGCGCGGCCCCGTTCCCGGTGGCGGAGCGCGGCCACGGGTGTCCCCGTGGCCGCGGTCAGGCCGTGTGGCGTCCGGGCCGGCCGTGCCCGTGAGCGGGGCGCGGGGCGCCGCCGGTCCCCAGCCAGCCGGCCAGCTTGCCGCCCTGCGACACCGCCTGGAGCCGCTGCTCCGCCGCGTCGCGCACCGGATCGGTGGCCACCACCAGCAACTCGTCGCCGCGCCGCAGCACCGTCGTCGGCGACGGCACGAAGCTCTTGCCGTCCCGTACGACGAGGGTGACCGCCGCGCCGGCCGGCATCCGCAGCTCGCCGACCTCGACACCGTGCATCCGTGACGAGTCCCCGATGGAGGTCGACAGCAGATGGCCGCGCAGCCGTTCCAGCGGCGCCGACTCGATGCCCAGGTCGGCGGGCTCCTCGCCCTCGCCGAGCCGCAGCCGCCGCGCCAGCCACGGCAGCGTCGGCCCCTGGACGAGGGTGTAGACCACGACGAGGACGAAGACGATGTTGAAGACGCCCTCGCTGCCGGGCACCTCGTTCACCATCGGGATCGTCGCCAGGACGATGGGTACCGCGCCGCGCAGTCCGGCCCAGGACAGCAGGGTCTTCTCCCGCCACGGCACATGGAACGGCAGCAGGCTCAGGAAGACCGACAGCGGTCGCGCCACGGCCGTCAGGATCAGGCCGATGAGCAGGGCGGGCAGCACGTCGTCGAGCAGGTTGTGCGGGGTCACCAGCAGACCGAGCAGCACGAACATGCCGATCTGCCCGATCCAGCCGAGACCTTCGGCGAAGCCGCGGGTGGCCGGGGCGTGCGGCAGCTTGGCGTTGCCCAGGACCACCGAGGCCAGATAGACGGCGAGGAAGCCGGAGCCGTGCGCCAGCGCGCCGGCCGCGTAGGCGGAGACGGCCAGCGACATCACGGCGATCGGGTAGAGGCCGGAGGCCGGCAGCGCCACATGCCTCATGCCGAACGAGCCGAGCCAGCCGATGGTCAGGCCGATGGCGGCGCCGATCGCCAGCTCCAGCGCGATCTCGCCGACCAGCAGGTACCAGGTCTCGGCCGGTCCCGCGGTGGAGAACGCGACGACGAGGATGACGACGGGGGCGTCGTTGAAGCCCGACTCGGCCTCCAGGATGCCGGTCAGGCGGGACGGCAGCGGCACGTTGCGCAGGACGGAGAAGACCGCGGCGGCGTCCGTGGACGACACGACGGCGCCGATCAGCAGCGCCTGACGCCATTCCAGTCCGGCGAGGTAGTGCGCGCCGGCGGCCGTGACGCCGACGCTGATGGCGACGCCCACCGTCGACAGGACCGCCGCCCGGGGCAGCGCGGGCCGGATCTCTTTCCACTTCGTGCCGAGACCGCCCTCGGCCAGGATGACGACCAGGGCGGCGTAGCCGAGGACTTGGGTCAGTGAGGCGTTGTCGAAGACCACGCCGCCGAGGCCGTCCTGCCCTATCGCGACGCCTATCCCGAGGTAGATGAGCAGGCTGGGGAGCCCGCTGCGCGAGGAGAGACGTACCGCGGCCACCGCGACCAGCAGCACGAGCGAGCACAACAGCAGGAGTTGGTTGAGGTGGTCGACAGTCAGGAGCGGTGTCCTTCCTCGCGCGAAAACCGGAGCGTTGGCTTCCTTACCGTATCTAGTTACTGATCCTAACAATTTACCATTGTTTGAATATCAAATGCGCCCGCCGTGACTCCGCGTGGGGCGCGCCGAGGCCGTGCGCCTATGGTTGCTCCAGCACTCCCACCCTGCCCCTCGAAGGACAGCGATGCCCGCCAACAAGTCCGGACCGGCCCCCGAAAAGAAGAAACGGCGGCGCGGCCGCCTCGTCGCGATCGTCGTTGTGCTGCTGGTCGTGGCGGGCGTCGCGTTCGGCGCCTACTGGAGCGTGGACACCGTGCGTGCCTCGCACCCGCAGACCAGCGGATCGCTCAAGCTCCCGGGCCTGAGCAAGCGGGTCGACGTCGTACGCGACGGGAACGGCATCCCGCAGATCTACGCGGACACCGACGAGGACCTCTTCCGCGCCCAGGGATTCGTCCAGGCCCAGGACCGGTTCTGGGAGATGGACGTCCGGCGCCACATGACCGCGGGCCGGCTCTCCGAGATGTTCGGCAAGAGCCAGGTCAAGACGGACGAGTTCCTGCGCACCCTCGGCTGGCACCACGTGGCGCAGAAGGAGTACGACACCAAGCTCGCGCCGAGCACCAAGAAGTACCTCCAGGCGTACGCGGACGGCGTCAACGCCTACCTCAAGGACCACGAGGGCTCCGCCCTGTCCCTGGAGTACGCGGTGCTGGGCCTCGAATACGACTACAAGCCCGAGAAGTGGACGCCCGTCGACTCGGTGGCCTGGCTCAAGGCGATGGCCTGGGACCTGCGCGGCAACATGCAGCAGGAGATCGACCGGGCGTTGATGACCAGCCGTCTGAGCGCCGAGCAGATAGACCAGCTCTACCCGGCCTACCCGTACAAGCGGAACAAGCCGATCGTCGAGGGCGGCGCGGTCTCCCCCGCCACCAAGGAGTTCGACCCCAAGGCCGACGCGCCCGCCGGCCAGGGCGCCGCGGGCACCGGCGACACCGCCACCCCGGGCGGCACGGGAACCGGAGCGGGCGCGGGCGCGGGCGCCGGAGCGGGCAACACCGCGGGCACGGGCGCGGGCGCGGGCGCCCGGACGCAGCTCGCGTCGCTGTCCAAGTCCCTCGGCGAGATCCCCGCCCTGCTCGGCCCCAACGGCAACGGCATCGGCTCCAACTCCTGGGTCGTCTCCGGCGCGCACACCACCACCGGCAAGCCGCTGCTCGCCAACGACCCGCACCTGGCCCCGCAGATGCCCTCGCTCTGGTACCAGATGGGCCTGCACTGCCGCACCGTCGGCGCCACGTGCGGCTACGACGTCGCCGGTTTCACCTTCTCCGGCATGCCCGGCGTCGTCATCGGCCACAACCAGGACATCTCCTGGGGCATGACCAACCTCGGCGCCGACGTCTCCGACCTCTACCTGGAGAAGATCACCGCCGACGGCTACCTCTTCGACGGCAAGGAGAAGCCGTTCGTCACCCGCAAGGAGACCATCAAGGTCGCCGGCGGGTCGAGCCGCCGCATCACCGTCCGCTCCACCGGCAACGGCCCCATAGTCTCCGACCGCGACGGTGAACTCGCCACGGTCGGCAAGCAGGCCCCCGTCGGCGCCACCGCCCCCGACCGCGGCGAGGGCTACGCCGTCTCGCTGCGCTGGACCGCCCTCGAACCGGGCACCTCCATGGACGCGGTCTTCGAACTCAACCGCGCCACCGACTGGCAGAGCTTCCGCAAGGCCGCCTCGCACTTCGAGGTCCCGTCCCAGAACCTGATCTACGCCGACACCAAGGGCAACATCGGCTACCAGGCCCCCGGCCGCATCCCGGTCCGCGGCAAGGGCGACGGCACCTACGACGGCAGCCGCCCCGCACCGGGCTGGGACCCCCGCTACGGCTGGACCGGCTCCGTCCCGCAGTCGGCGCTGCCCTGGGAGTACAACCCCAAGCGCGGCTTCATCGTCACCGCCAACCAGGCCGTCGTCGACGAGAAGAAGTACCCCTACCTGATCACCAAGGACTGGGGCTACGGCACCCGCAGCCAGCGCATCACCGACCTGATCGAGTCCAGGATCAAGGACGGCGGCAAGGTCTCCACCGATGACATGCAGACCTTCCAGCAGGACAACAGCAGCGAGATCGCCCGGCTGCTGACCCCGTACCTGACGAAGATCGACATCAAGGACCCCTACGTCCGCGAGGCCCAGCAGCTGCTGGAGGGCTGGGACTTCACCCAGGAGCCCGACTCCGCCCCGGCCGCGTACTTCAACGCCGTCTGGCGCAACACCCTCAAGCTCGCCTTCGGCAACAAGATGCCCAAGGAGCTGCGCCCCAAGGGCCAGTGCCTGACCGTCCACCCGGCCGACGAGTCCCGCCCCGACGACCAGCGGAGCTACGTCCGCGAGTGCGGCGAGCGCGCCCCCGACATGGCCCAGCCCGACGGCGGCGACCGCTGGTACGAGGTCGTCCGCAAGATCCTCGACGAGCCGGGCAACGCCTGGTGGAAGACCGAGGACCGCCCCGGCCACCCCGGTGACAAGAACCGCGACCAGCTCCTCGCGCACGCCATGAAGGACGCGCGCTACGAGCTGACCTCCAAGCTCGGCAAGAACGTCGCCAACTGGAGCTGGGGCCGCCTCCACCAGCTGAACCTCAAGAACCAGACGCTGGGCACCGAGGGCCCCGACCTCCTGCGCGGCCTGTTCAACCGGGGCCCGTGGAACGTCGGCGGCGGTGAGGCCGCGGTCAACGCCACCGGCTGGAACGCCGCGGGCGGCTACCAGGTCACCTGGGTCCCGTCGATGCGGATGGTCGTCAACCTCGCCGACCTCGACAAGTCCCGCTGGATCAACCTCACCGGCGCCTCGGGCCACGCCTACGACGCCCACTACTACGACCAGACGGACAAGTGGGCCAAGGGAGAACTCCTCCCGTGGGCCTTCGGCGAACAGGCCGTCAAGAAGGCCGGCCAGGACACCCTGACCCTGTCGCCCTGACCCGGCACCCGCCCCGACCTCGGTCCCCCTCCGCCCGCCGGAGGGGGACCGAGGCGTTTTCCGGCCGTTCTCCCTGACCGGAAACCACCGCCGGACGGTGCCCTCCCCGGAGCGGGCACGGCACCGTCCCCGTTCCCCCGAGGGGCGCAACGCCGTCAACAGGACAAAGCCCCGTCCGAAGGACTATCGCCGATCGAACGGGGCGTAACAAGCAAAAGGGGTGTGTCTCGCCAGACAGGTCATTCCCCGCCGAACCGCTGTACTCCGGACGGTGTCACCACCGCGTCCACCGGCCGGTCGTGCGCCTCCGCCGGCACCTCGTCCAGCACCTCACCGTCGTACAGCAGCACCACCCGCACCGGATGCGCCGCCGCC
>NZ_JCANQV010000318.1:0-6242 GCF_059553635.1 Candidatus Streptomyces philanthi | reverse complement strand
GGTTTCGCGCCCGGCGCGCCGCTGGGGTCGGTCGTGGTCGCGGACGCGATCGTGGCGGCCGATCTGGGGGCGCAGACGCCCGGGGGTTTCGTGCCGGTGACCGGTCTGGGTTTCGGGACGGTGGAGCACCGGCCCGATCCGGTGCTCGTCCGTGGTGTGGCCGACGCCGTGGGTGCCGTCACCGGGCCGGTGCTGACCGTCTCGACGGTGACCGGGAGTGCCGCCCGCGCGGCGGAGCTGGCCGCCCGTCATCCCGGTGCGCTGGCCGAGGCCATGGAGGGCTTCGGGGTCGCCGAGGCGGCCGCTGCCCATGGTGTGCCGGTGCTGGAGATCCGTACGGTCTCGAACGCCGTCGGTCCGCGCGACCGCGCCGCCTGGCGGATCGGCCCCGCGCTCACCGCCCTGACCGGCGCCTTCGCCGCCCTGCCCGGCGTGCTCGAAGGCCCCTGCCGTCCCGGCCCGCAACCGGACCGGGCCCGCTCCTGAGGAGGACCCCCGTGACCCGGCCGCTGCAGATCGCCTACTCGCCGTGCCCCAACGACACGTTCGTCTTCGACGCCTGGGCGCACGGCCGCGTCCCGGGCGCGCCGGAGCTGGCGGTCACCCTCGCCGACATCGACGTCACCAACGGGATGGCCGAGCGCGGCGAGTTCGATGTGCTGAAGGTGTCGTACGCGGTGCTGCCGTGGGTGCTGGAGGAGTACGCGCTGCTGCCGTGCGGCGGGGCGCTGGGGCGCGGTTGCGGGCCGCTGGTGCTGACCCGGGACGGCGGTACGGCGGCGGGTCTGGCGGGCCGGACGGTGGCGGTGCCCAGTGAGCGGTCGACGGCGTATCTGCTGTTCCGGCTGTGGGCGGCGACCGAGGTGCCCGGCGGGGTGGGCGAGATCGTGGTGCTGCCGTTCCACGAGATCATGCCGGCGGTGCGGGACGGGAAGGTCGACGCGGGCCTGGTGATCCACGAGGCGCGCTTCACCTACCGGGACTACGGGCTGGCCTGCCTGGCCGACATGGGCGACCACTGGGAGCGGACCACGGGGCTGCCGATCCCGCTCGGCGCGATCATCGCGAAGCGGTCGCTGGGCGAGGAGACCCTGCGGACGCTGGCGGAAGCGGCCCGTACGTCGGTGCGGATGGCCTGGGACGACCCGGAGGCGTCCCGGCCGTACGTGCGGGCGAACGCGCAGGAGATGGACCCGTCCGTCACCGACCAGCACATCGGGCTGTACGTCAACGAGTACACGGCGGATCTGGGCGAGCACGGTTACGCGGCGGTGCGCGGGCTGCTCACGCGTGCCGCGGCCGAGGGGCTGGTGCCTCCCCTCGGCCGGGACGCGCTGCGTTTCGTCTGAGCCGGTCAGACGTCGAGCTGGTCGGCGACCGCCCGCAGCATGCCGGCGATCTTCGCGCCGTGCGCCTTGTCGGGGTAGCGGCCGCGCTCCAGCTGCTGGGTGACGTTCTCCAGGAGCGTGGTGAGGTCCTGGACGATCGACGCCAGCTCGTCGGGCTTGCGGCGCTGCGCGGCGGCCACCGAGGGGGTGGGGTCGAGCACGGTCACCGTCAGCGCCTGGTCACCGCGCTGACCTGCGACGACACCGAATTCGACGCGCTGGCCCGGCTTGAGTGCGTCCACTCCGTCGGGCAGCACCGACGAGTGCACGAAGACGTCGCCGCCGTCGTCGCGGGAGAGAAAGCCGAAGCCCTTCTCACTGTTGAACCACTTCACCTTGCCGGTAGGCACGTCTGTCCTCGTCCTCGTACTCGTCGGAATGGGATGGAAAAGCGTGGGGGGTGCTGGGGGGGTGATGGTGTGGGCGGGGGTGGCCGGGAGGCCGGGGTGCACTGCGGAAGGTGCGGGCGGGACAAACAGGTCTGGACAGCAGTGCGGCGGGCCAACAGCCCCGCCGTCCCCAAGGCTAATGGTCCGGCGGCCGGTGACAAGACGTCGCCGGGCGGTTCCCCGGTGCGTCCGGTGCCGACTTACCCTGGTCAGGTGTCTGACAAAACTCGCGGGGCCGGAGATGTCCTGGTCCGAATCGGCGCGATCATGTTCCTTGTTGGCGCAGTGGCCACGTTGGCGACGATGATGCCGCTGTTCCTGGGGTCCCGTCCGCTGCCCTGGTTCTTCTACTGGCTGTGCATGCTGATGGGCGCCGGCTTCCTCGTCTCCGGGGCGGGCATGGTGCGCTCGGTCACCGCGCAGCGCCGTCAGGCGGCCTCGTCGGCGACGTAGCGGGCCAGCCAGGCCGGGAACGCCGTCAGGTCGTCGAGGACGACGTCGGCGCCGACCGCCCGCAGTTCCCCGGCGCCGCACGGGCCGGTCGCGACGGCGACGGACAGGGCGCCCGCGGCCCGCGCGCCGCGCACATCGCCGGTGTGGTCCCCGACGTAGACGGTGGCGCCGTGGGCGCGCAGTGCCTCGGCCTTGTCCTCCGCCCACAGTGAGCCGACGAGGGCGTCCGGGGCGATGCCGAGGTGTTCGAGGTGGAGCGCGGCGTTGGGCCGGTACTTGGCGGTGACGACGACGGCGCGTCCGCCGGGCACCACCGAGCGGACCGCGGCGACCGCCTCGCGCGCCCCGGGCATGGCGGGCGTCGGGGTGATGGCGTACTCGGGGTACAGCTCCCGGTAGAGGTCGCTCGCGGCCTCGGCCTCCTCCTCGGGGAACCAGCGGCGGATCTCCTCCAGCAGCGGCGGGCCGAGGCGGGTGACGGCGAGGTCGGCGTCGATGGGTGTGCCGGTGCGCGCGGACAGCTCCACGTAGGCGGCCCGGATGCCGGGCCGGGAGTCGATCAGCGTCATGTCGAGGTCGAATCCGACCGTCAGGGGATGCGCAGCCATGCCTGCCATTGTGCCCGTGACGGCACGGGACCGGGTCGTATCCTTAGCGTTGCCTTACCTCACCCCGGCGGATCTTGGAACGGAAGCGATGTCAGCAGCCCAGACCAGACGGCCCCGAACCGCCCGCCGCTTCCCCGCCCGCCACCGCCGCTCATGACGGCCCGGATACGCGGCCGGAGGGCGGCCCTGACGGGGGCGGCGGTGCTCGCCCTGCTGCTGGCGGTGCTGTTCTCGCTGGCGGTCGGCAGCCGCGCGTTCGCACCGTCGGAGGTGGTCTCGGCGCTGGTGCACGGCGGGGACGGGGACGCCGCCCAGGTGGTGCGGTTCCTGCGGCTGCCGCGCACCCTGATCGGTCTGATGGTCGGCGCGGCGCTGGCCATGGCCGGCACCGTCCTCCAGGGCCTGACCCGCAATCCCATCGCCGATCCGGGCATCCTCGGCATCAGCCAGGGCGCGTCGGTCGGGGTGGTCCTCGCGATCGCCCTGGCCGGGGTGCACACCCTGTCCGGCTATGTCTGGTTCGCCTTCGCGGGCGCCGGGGCCGCCGCCGTCGTCGTCCACGCCATCGCCTCCCGGGGGCGCGGTGGCGCCACGCCGGTGAAACTGGCGCTCTCCGGGGCCGCGGTCAACGCGCTGCTGGTGTCGGTGTCGATGGCGGTGCTGACGACGCGGGCGGCGGCGCTGGACGAGTTCCGGTTCTGGCAGGTCGGGTCGCTGACCGGCCGGGACAGCGCGGTGGCGGCCCAGATCTGGCCGTTCCTGCTGGTGGGGACGGTGCTGGTGCTGTCGGTAGCCCGGGGTCTGGACGCGCTGGCGCTCGGCGAGGACGTCGCCAAGGGCCTCGGGCAGAACATCGCGGTGGTGCGGATCGTCGGCGGGCTCGGGGCGACGGTGCTGACCGGCGCGGGTGTCGCGGCGGCCGGCCCGATCGCCTTCGTCGGCCTGGCCGTCCCGCATCTGGCGCGGGCGGTGGCCGGCTCCGACCACCGCTGGGTGCTGCCGATGGCGGCGCTGCTGGGCCCGGTGATCGTCCTGGTGTCGGACACGGTCGGGCGGATCGTCTTCCCGCCGTCGGAGGTCCCGGCGGGGGTGATGACGGCGCTGATCGGGGTGCCGTTCCTGGTGACGCTGGTACGGCGGAAGGCGGTGGCGGCATGAGCGCGCCCGTGGCGACCGCGCGGCCCGCCGGTCACGCCGTGGTGCGGGCCGGGCGTGCCTCGTTCCTGCTGCACCGCCGGGCGGCCGTGGTCGCGGTGGCGCTGGCCGTGCTGCTGGCGGCGGGGTGCCTGGCGTATCTGTGCCTCGGGGAGAGCGCGGTCGCGCCGGCCGAGGCGTTGCGGGTGGTGCTGGGGCGGCCGTCCTCGCAGGAGCTGGTGGTGGGGACGCTACGGCTGCCGAGGATGACGGTGGGGCTGCTGGTCGGCGCCGCCTTCGGGGTGGCCGGCGGGCTGATCCAGACGGTGGCCCGCAATCCGCTGGCCAGCCCGGACATCATCGGCGTCACCCAGGGCGCGGGAGCCCTGACGGTGGGCGCGATGACCTTCGGTCTGACCTCGTACACGGTGCTGCCGTACGTGTCGGTGGCCGGCGGGCTGCTGGCGGCGGGGCTGGTGTACGTCTTCGCGTGGCGGGGCGGGCTGCACGCCACCCGCTTCGTCCTCATCGGCATCGGTTTCGCCGTCGCGCTGCGCTCCGTCACCCAGCTGTTCCTCACCAAGGGGGACTATCTCGTCGCGCAGCAGGCGCAGGTGTGGATGACCGGTTCGCTCAACGGGCGCGGCTGGGCGGAGGCGGAGCCGCTGGCGTGGGCGCTGCTGGTGCTGCTGCCGTGTGTGCTGTGGGCGGCGCGGGCGCAGCGGACGGTCTCGCTGGACGACGACACGGCGACCGCGCTCGGGGTCCGGCTGGGGCGGGCGCGGCTGGGCCTGGTGGCCGTCGGGGTGGTGCTGGCGTCGCTGGCGACCGGCGCGGCCGGGCCGGTGGACTTCGTGGCGCTGCTGGCGCCGCAGATCGCCCGTCGGCTGACGCGGACGGCGCAGATCCCGTTGGTGTGCTCGGCGCTGCTGGGCGCGTTCATCGTGGTGGTCGGTGATCTGCTGGCCCGCACGCTGTTCGCGCCGACGGAGCTGCCGGTGGGGGTGCTGACGGCGGCGGTCGGCGCGCCGTACCTGATCTGGCTGATCGTGCGCGGGCACCGGACGCGGGGACGGACCTCGGGCGGGCGCGCGTGAAACCGGCCGCGGGAGGACAGGCGTCACGGGGAGGGGCCGGGCGGAACGGAACGAGGAACGGCGTGACGCGCGTGACGGACGGGAACGATGTGACCACGGGGAGCGGCCGGGCGCGGCTCGGAGCACCACAGCACGACACGGACGACGGAGGGGCAGTGAGCAGCACCGGCACGGTCGGCAGCGGCGGAACCAGGACCGGCGTCACCGGGCACGGCAAGGCCCCGGACGCCCCCGGCAGCCGGCTCGCCGCCCGCGGACTGACCCTCGCCTACGAGGACCGCGTCGTCGTCGACGGCCTGGACCTGGACGTGCCGCACGGCGCCGTCACCGTCGTCGTCGGCCCCAACGCCTGCGGCAAGTCCACCCTGCTGCGGTCGCTGGGCCGGCTGCTGCGGCCCCGGTCGGGCGCCGTCCTCCTCGACGGCGCCGACCTCGCGACCCTCCCCACCAAGAAGATCGCCCGCTCCCTGGGCCTGCTCCCCCAGACCCCCGTCGCCCCCGAGGCGATCACCGTCGCCGACCTGGTCGCCCGCGGCCGCCAGCCGCACCAGCGCTGGTGGCAGCAGTGGTCGGAGGAGGACGAGCGCGCGGTCGGCGAGGCGATGGCCCGGACGGACGTGGCCGAGCTGGCCGAGCGCGCGGTGGACGAACTCTCCGGCGGGCAGCGCCAGCGGGTGTGGATCGCCATGGCGCTCGCCCAGGAGACCGATCTGCTCCTCCTGGACGAGCCGACGACCTACCTGGACATCGCGCACCAGGTGGAGGTGCTCGACCTGGTGCGCCGCCTCAACCACGACCGGGGCCGTACCGTCGTCGCCGTGCTGCACGACCTGAACCAGGCCGCCCGCTACGCCGACCACCTGGTGGCGATGAAGGCCGGCCGGATCATCGCCCAGGGGCCCCCGGACGAGATCGTCACCGCCGGGCTGGTCCACGAGGTGTTCGGTCTGCCGTCGGTCGTGGTGCCCGACCCGGTCACCGGCTCGCCCCTCGTCGTACCGGGCAGCCCCTGGAGACCGGAGCGGGACTGACCGCTCCCCGCCCGCCGCTCAGGACTTGTCTCCGGCACCGCTCGTTCCCCCCTCGCCGTCCGAGCCGAAAGGACATGTCATGTCCCGATCTGCCCCTTGCAGGCGCCGCACCCCCGTCCTCGCCGCCGCCACCACGGTCGCC
>NZ_JCANQV010000317.1:0-6260 GCF_059553635.1 Candidatus Streptomyces philanthi | reverse complement strand
GTCACGCCCGCCGGGTACGCGCGGGCGCGCGGCACGGTGAAGGCACTCACCCTCTTCATCGACTTCCCGGACGCCCGCGCGAAGATCAGTGCGCGGGCGCGGTTCGACGAGTTCTTCCCGGCCGCCGCACGGTACTTCCACGCCAGTTCGTACGGCCGGTTGCGGTACCGGGCGGTGCCCGTCCTGCGGTGGCTGCATCTGTCCCGCCCGCTGGCGTCGTACGGGATAGCGCGGGGCGCCGTCTTCGACCCGTCGTCGGACGACGGCTACCACGCGCTGTCGCGGGAGATCGTGCGGGCGGTGGACGGCTCGGTGCGGTTCCGGGACTACGACGTCGTCAACGTCATCGCGGCGCCCAACGCGGGGCCGTCGGCGGCCCGTACGGTCCTGTCGGTCACCTTCAGCGGGGGTGACATGGGGCTGCGGACCCGGGACGGGGTGTCGTTCCGCAACGCGTCGTTCATCTGGAGCCGGCAGGCCGGGCCCAGCGCGTTCCGCGTCGTCAACCACGAGAACGCGCACTCCTTCGGCCTCCCCGACCTCTACTACACCGACGGGCGCAGCGCGCCGCCGGCCGCCGGGCACTGGGACCCGATGGACGAGGACTGGGGGCCCAGCAACGACTTCCTGGGCTGGCACAAGTGGAAACTGGGCTGGCTCACCACGGGGCAGGTGGGGTGCGTGCGGCGTGGCGCGGGCGCGGCGGAGTACACGCTGACGCCGCTGCCGGTCGCCGGGGGCACGAAGATCGTCGTCGTGCCGCTGTCCGCGCACCACGCCCTCGTCGCGGAGGCCCGTACGCGCGGGCCGCTCGACCCGGAGGTGTGCCGGCCCGGGGTGCTGCTGTACCGCGTCGCCACCGATGTGGCCACCGGTCACGGCCCGCTGCGCGTCATCGACGCCACCCCGCACAGCGGGGGCTGCTCGACGCCCAACCGGTACGTCCACCCGGAGTTGACGGACGCGACGTTCCTTCCGGGGAGCGAGTACCGCGACCGCAAGAGCGGGGCCTCGGTGCGGGTGCTGCGGGTGAATCCGGACGGGACGTACCGGATACGGGTACGGGCGGCGCGGTCCTGACGGCGGGGGCTACTCCCCCGCGTCACGCCAATGGTGGCGCCCGATGCTGATGAGGCGGAGTTGCTGGCGGGCGCGGCGGACCACGTGTCGGCGTTCGCGTTCGGCGGGGTCCGGGGCGTCGGGGGTGGCGGGGGCGGGGGCCGTGTCCTCGGCGGCGAGGAGGGCGGCGGCGGTGCCGACGAGGCGGTCCACGTACAGCTCGGCGAGCATGTGGACCTCGTCGTCGGTCCAGCCCCGGCAGGGGGGTTCGGCGGCGAGGACGGGGGCGAGTTCGTCGGCGAAGCGGGTCATCTCCCGGGCGATGGCCTCGCGTACGGCGCGGACGCCGCCGTGGCGTTCGCGGGAGAGGAAGCGGGCGTGGGCGGGGTACTCGCGGACGTGGCGTTCCACCAGGGCGATGGTCTGGTCGATGCGTTCCTCGTCGCCGGCCTGTTCGACGAGGATGGCGCCCACCATGGTGTGCAGGCTGCCCAGGGCCTCCTCGACCAGGGCGACGCCGAGTTCGCCCAGGTCGCGGAAGTGGCGGTAGAAGGCGGTGGGGGCGATGCCGACCGCCCGGGTCACCTCGCGCAGTCCCAGGCTGCTCAGGCTCTGCTCCGCCAGCAGGCCCAACGCCGCGTCAAGCAGCGCCTGACGGGTCTTCTCCTTCTGGGCCCGGCGGACCCCCACGGTGTGACTCATATCATCAGTAAACAACTGTTCTCTCAAACCGCCCAGGGGTCGACACGCGTACGCTGAAAGCAGTTCGGTGAACAACTGTCCTCCGAGTGGGAAAGGCAGATCATGCTCTTCCTCGTCGCAGCCCTTCTTCTGATGGGGATTCTGCTGGGCACCGCGGCACACCTCCCCGTCCCCGTCACCCTCGCCGCCGCCACCGTCATCGCCGGCTGGCTGCTCGTCTTCCACCTCCGCGAACGCCGCAACCCCGACAGGGGGCAGACCCGATGACCACCGCACTCCTCCGCCGCACCGGCCGGCCCCGGACAGCGGCCGCCGCCACGTCGACGACCGCCGTGCCCCGGACACCGGCCCAGACGCGGGCCGACGAGATGGCCGTGACCTCCTTCGTCCTCGGTCTGGTCGGCACCCTGGTCTTCAACGTGGTCCTCGGGCCCTGCGCCCTCGTCCTCGGCGGCCTCGCCCTGGCCCGCCGCACCACCCGCCCCGGGCGCGCCGCGCTCGGCATGGCGCTGGGCGCCGCCGCCCTCGCCCTCCTCGCCGTCCTCACCGCGGCGGACGGGACGGTCAGCTGGCATCTGGGCGGCTGAACACCGCCTGATCGGTGACCTGTCCGGGCTACGGTGGCCGCAACATGCCCCGGCCGAAGAGGTCCTCATGACGCACGGCACCACCCCCGCCACGGTCGGCACCGCGCGGGAGACCTTCGACGCGTTCGTCCGCCGCGCCCGTACGGACCCGGCGGTGGTCGGGCTCGTCCTGAGCGGGTCCCGGGCGCGGGAGGGGATGGCCACCGGGCACTCCGACTACGACCTCTATGTGATCGTCCGGGACGACGACGGGGCGCCCGCCTCACTGGAGAGCTTCCGCTCCGCCTCCCTCGACGCGTACGTCAACTACGTCTACCGCTCGCTCAAGAGCCACCGCGACGGGCGGCCCGAAGCCGCCCACCTCGACGCGGCCGAGAGCGTGCCGTATCTGCTGACGGCGCTGTTCGCGCCGCACCGCAGGGTGCGCCCGTACAACAAGTACCTGGCGTGGGAGCTGGAACGGGCGCCACTCGGCGACCCGCGCTGGAGCCTGGAGGCACTGCTGCCCCGGGTGCGCCGCGTCCTCACGGACGGCGCGGCGGACGTGCAGCGCGCGCTGTTCGCGGACGTCGAGGAGGCGGCGCGGCGGGCCGGGCACGGGGAGGTCCTGGACGCCTGGGGGGAGGATCTGGCGCTGCTGCGGGGTCCGGCGAGCTGAGGTGGCGTCGGGGCCCGGCGCGTCCCCGTCCGTGCCCGCGCCGCCTTGGGAACGGCCCGCGATCCCGTCGTGCGCCCACCGCACCGTAAGTGGAAGGACCGCCACCGCATAGATCGTATGGTTTTTCGGTCTCAGTGGTGTTCGCAGCGGGCACACCCCGCGCGCACGCTCCGCGGCGTGCGGACAACGGAAGGGCGGTCACGCGGTGGAGCTTGCGCGCGTCGAGTTCAAGGTGCTGGGGCCGTTCGAGGCCGTGGCCGGCGGGCGGGCCCTGCCGCTCGGCGGACCCAAGCAGCGGACCCTGCTCGCCGCCCTGCTCGTCAACGCCAACACCACGGTGACCGGGGAGCGGCTGTGCCAGGCCGTGTGGGGCGAGGCGCCGCCCGCCTCCGCGCAGGCCAACATCCGCAGCTACGCGGCAGCGCTGCGCCGGGCGCTGCATCCCGTCGGCGGGGACCGGGTGAGCCAGGGGCACGGCGGCTACCAGCTGCGGGTGCTGCCCGGTGAGGTGGATCTGCACCGGTTCGAGGACCTGGCGGCGCGGGGGCGGTCCGCGCTGGCCGGGGGCGATCACCGGGGTGCGGCGGACGCGCTGCGGCGGGCGCTGGACCTGTGGCGCGGGGAGCCGTTCGAGGGGGTGGCGCACCATGACGCGCTGCACATCGAGGTGGCGCACCTGGAGGAGACCCGGCTCGCCGCCTTCGAGGACTGCGCTCAGGCCCGGCTGGCCCTCGGGGAGCACCGGGAGCTGGTCGGGCCGCTGCGGGAGCAGACGGCGCGGCATCCGCTGCGGGAGTCGCTGTGGGCCAAGCTGATGATCGCGCAGTACCGGTCCCACCATCCGGCCGACGCGCTCAAGTCGTACGCCCTGGCCCGTGCCGCGCTCCGGGACGAGCTGGGGCTGGAGCCGGGCGCGGAGCTGCGGCGGCTGCACGGTGCGGTGCTCAGCCGCGATCCCTCGCTGGGCGGCGCGCCCGCCGTCGTCACCGCGCCGCCGCCGCAGCCGGTGGCGGGCTGGCAGCCGATGAGCCAACTTCCCGCCGATACGCCGGACTTCACCGGGCGGGATCAGCTCGTCGAGCGGGCGCTGACGTTACTGGAACCGTCGCGGAGACCCGCCGGGGACGGGCCGCCGGGGCCCTGGTCCCCCTGTGCGGTGCCCGTGGTGCTGCTCACCGGGCTGCCCGGGGTCGGCAAGAGCACCCTGGCCACCCGGCTCGCGCACGAGTTGCACGACACGTTCACCGACGGGCGGCTGTTCGTGCACCTGGACGGCTCGCGCGGGGCGCGGCGGACGCCCGGCGCGGTCCTCGCCGACCTGCTGCACGGCCTCGGGGTGTCGCGATGTTCCGTGCCGGAGGCGACGGCGGACCGGGCGGCACTGTTCCGTTCGCTGCTGTCGGGGCGGCGGGTGCTGGTGGTGCTGGACGACGCGGTGGACGAGGCGCAGGTCCGGCCGCTGCTGCCCGGCACCCCCGGCTGCGCGGCCGTCGTCACCAGCCGGGCCCGGCTCGCCGGACTCTCCGGCGCCCAACTCATCGACGTACCGCTGCTGGACGAGGACGAGTCGCGCGCCCTGCTGCGGCGGATCGTCGGGCCCCCGCGCCTGGCGGCGGAGCCGGAGGCCACCGACCGGCTCGTGGCGACCTGCGCGGGGCTGCCGCTGGCGCTGCGGGCCATCGGGGCGCGGCTCGCCGGGCGCCCGCACTGGCGCATCGCGCGGCTGGCCGACCGGCTCGCCGACGAGCAGGGCCGGCTGTCCGAACTGACCGTCGGTGACCTCGCCGTACGGACCTGTGTAGCGGCCAGCTACCACGGGCTGACGCCGGAGGCGGCGCGCGCCTTCCGGGCCGTCGGACTGCTGCCCGTCCCCGGGTTCCCGCACTGGGTGCTGGGCGCGCTGCTGGACTCCGGCGACACCGAGGACGTCACCGATGTGCTGCTCGACGCCAACCTGGTACAGGTCGACGGCGTCGACGCGCAGGGGCAGCCGCGCTACCGGATGCACGACCTGCTGCACGTCTACGCCGCCGAACGCGCCCTGGACGAGGACGCGCCCCCGTGGCGGCGGGCCGCCGTCGCCCGCGTCCTGGACGGCTGGGTGACGCGGGCGCGGGACGCCGCCGAACGGCTCGGCGGGGGCGGCGGGGAGGAATCCGTCGCCTGGCTGGAGGGCGAGCGGGCACAACTTGTCACCATGACCGAGTGCGCCGCGGAGTCGGGGTACGGGGAGCACACCGCGCGCCTCGCCGCCGCGCTGGAGGACATCTGCCACCACCAGGGCTGGTGGGAGGAGGCGGAACGGGTCGCGCGGGCCGCCCTCGACCGGGCGCGGGCCGACGGGGACGCCGTCGCGGCGGCGCTCGCGCGGGGCGCGCTGGCGCGGGTCGACGGCATCCTCGGGCGGCTGGACGACGCGGTGGGCCGATTCGCCACCGCCATCGAGGAGTTGGAAACCCTGGGGCAGGAACGGTACGCCGCCCGGCTGCGTGTCCGCCGGGCCCACGCCGTCGCCGACCGGGGCATGGCCGCGCTCGCCCACCACGACGCCGCCGTCGCGGTCGCCACCATGGAACGGCTCGGCGACCCCCACGACCGGGTCCTCGCCCTGCGCGCCCTCGGCCTCGCCCTCGTCTGCCGCCGCCGCGAGGCCGAGGCCGTCGACGTGCTGGAGAGGGCGCTCACGGAGGCCGAGGCACTGGGCCGCCCCCTCGTCGTCGCCGATGTCCTCCAGGCACTGGCCTGGGCCCGGACCGGCGCCGGCCGCTTCGACGGCGTCGCCGCCCTGCTGCACCGGGCCCTGGCCGTCCACCGGATGCTGCGCCACCGCCGCGGCGAGGCGTACACGCTGCTCACCCTGGGGCGGCTGCACTCCGGTCCCGGCGGCGACGGGGCGGAGCAGGCCCTCGGGCCGCTGGGCGAGGCCACGGCCCTCTTCGCCGACCTCGGGGAACGCCGGGGCGAGACGTTCGCCGCGTACTGGACCGGCCGCGCCCACGCCGCGCTCGGGAACACCGAACGCGCCACCCGCCACCTCACCACCGCCCTGACCGGCTTCCGCGCCCTGCGCATGCCGCTGTGGGCCGTCCGCGCCCAGGTGGATCTCACGGGGGCGACCCGGACTGCGCCGTTGCGCTGAGCGGGGGGTGTACTGCGGGGGCTCCGGTGCCTGAGCGGGGCCGGTGTCGACGCCCGGCCGCCCTCCCGCGCGACGGACAACGGCGTGCTCCGCCGCCCGAGCGGGCCCGGTGTGC
>NZ_JCANQV010000316.1:0-6274 GCF_059553635.1 Candidatus Streptomyces philanthi | reverse complement strand
ACCCTCCGCTTCCGCGGCCCGTGCCGCGCGCGACGCCCGCCGGTCACGGCTCCCGGTAACCGCACCGCACCACCGCCCAGAGGAGAAGCACCAGCATGCCCACCTACCTTTCCCCCGGCGTGTACGTCGAGGAGGTCGCCAGCGGCTCACGCCCCATCGAGGGCGTCGGCACGTCCGTCGCCGCCTTCGTCGGACTGGCACCCACCGGCCCCCTCGACGAGCCGACGCTGGTGACGAACTGGTCCCAGTACGTGGCCGCGTTCGGTGACTTCACGGAGAACTACTACCTGGCGCACGCCGTCTACGGGTTCTTCAACAACGGCGGGACCGCCGCCTACGTCGTAAGGGTCGGCGGCTCGGCCCCCGGCACCGCACAGCCCGCGGCCGCCGCGTCCGCCGGGGCCCGGGAGCTGACGACGGGCGAGCCGGTCGCGCTGGGCACGTTCACCGTGGCGGCACTGGGCCAGGGGTCCGGTGACGGCGGCACGCTGACCGTCGAGGTACAGGACGCCGAGGGCGAGGGCACGGCCGACCGCTTCAAGCTGGTGGTCAAGGACGGCGGCAAGACCGTCGAGACCTTCGACGTCAGCGCGAAGAAGACGGCCCGCAACTACGTCGTCACCCACGTCAAGCAGCGGTCGAAGACCATCGTCGTCGAGGAGGCCGTGCCGGCGACGCAGCCGGCCAAGCCGGCCGCGCAGTCCGTCACTCTCGCCCCCGCGGCCCCTGCCGCCCCTCCCGCGCCCGTGAACGGCGCCGGGCAGGTCACCTCCGGGCGCTTCATCGGCGACGCGGCCGACCGCACCGGTTTCGGCGGCCTGGAGGCGCTGGACGAGGTCAACATGGTGGCCGTACCGGACCTGATGGCCGCCTACCAGCAGGGACTGATCGACCTTGAGCAGGTCAAGGCCGTCCAGCTCGGTCTGGTCGCCCACTGCGAGCTGATGGGCGACCGCATGGCCGTCCTCGACCCGCCGCCCTCCCTCAACGCCCGCGACGTGCGCAAGTGGCGCCAGGAGGTGGCCGGTTACGACTCCCGGTACGCGGCGCTGTACTACCCGTGGATCAAGGTCTTCGACCCGGCGTCGGGCCAGTCCCGCCTCGTCCCGCCGTCCGGCCACATGACCGGTGTGTGGGCGCGCAACGACAGCGAGCGCGGGGTGCACAAGGCCCCGGCGAACGAGATCGTCCGCGGCGCCGTGGACCTGGAGCTCCAGATCACCCGGGGCGAGCAGGACCTCCTCAACCCCATCGGCGTCAACTGCATCCGCGCGTTCCCCGGGCGCGGCATCCGGGTGTGGGGCGCGCGGACCCTGGCCTCCGACCCGGCGTGGCGCTACCTGAACGTGCGCCGCTACTTCAACTACCTGGAGGAGTCGATCCTCGTCGGTACCCAGTGGGTGGTGTTCGAACCGAACGACGAGGCGCTGTGGGCCCGTATCCGGCGCAACATCTCGGCGTTCCTGGTCAATGAATGGCGGTCGGGCGCGCTGTTCGGACAGCGGCCCGAGGACGCCTTCTACGTGAAGTGTGACGCGGAGACGAATCCCGTGGAATCCGTGGACGTGGGCCGTGTGGTCTGCGAGATCGGTATCGCGCCGGTCAAGCCCGCCGAATTCGTCGTCTTCCGGCTGGCCCAGTTCTCCGGCGGCGGGGGCGAACTGGAGGAATAGACCACGGCGTGACGACCGCGCCGGTACACGGCACGAAAAACCCTTCCTTCTTCCGCAGGAGTGAAACACCATGTCCCTTCAGCCCGGTGACGCGCTCACCTCACACAATTTCGGCCTCCAGATCGACGGCGTGATGGTCGAGTACCTCCAGGAGGTCAGCGGCCTCTCCATGGAGCAGGACGTCATCGAGTACCAGCAGGTCTCGGCGGACGGCAGGCCCGTCGTGAAGAAGATGCCCGGCGTGAAGAAGGCCGGTGAATGCACGGTGACCCGGGGCATGACGCAGAGTTCCGCGTTCACCGAGTGGATCAACAAGTCCATCGCCGGTGACATGGGGTCGGCGCGCAAGAACGCGACCATCATGATGATGGATTACCAGAACAACCCGGTGAAGCGTTACAACATGCGCAACGCCTGGTGCAGCAAGGTGGACACCAGCGGCGTCAAGGCCGGTGACGCGGCGGCGCTGACCGAGCAGGTCACCATCGTCTTCGAAGAACTGGTCATCGAGTAATGCGGAGGGAAGGCCCTGCCGGGGCGGCGGCCCAGCGTGACGTGCTGCGCACGGAATTCGCCTTCGAATTGCCGCGCGGTTACGTCGACGAATCCGGAACCGTGCACCGCGACGGCACCATGCGGCTGGCCACGGCACGGGACGAGCTGATCCCGCTGCGCGACGTACGCGTACGCGAGAACCCGGCCTATCTCTCGGTCGTGCTGCTGGGCCGGGTCATCACCCGGCTCGGCACGCTGCCGGATGTGCACGACGGCACCGTGGAGAACATGTTCGCCTCCGACCTGGCCTTCCTCCAGGACTTCTACCGGCAGATCAACGCGGAGGGCCACACCCGGGCGACCGTCGCCTGCCCCCACTGCGAGGAGTCCTTCGAGGTGGAGCTGGCCGGGAGCCGCCTGGGGGAATCGTGACGTACGCGGCCGACCGCATCGAGGAGGAGGTCGCCTACCTCGCCTACCACTTCCACTGGCGCCTCGACGACATCCTCGACCTCGAACACGCCGACCGGCGCGCGTACGTGTCACAGACCGCCACCCTCGTGGAACGGGGCACGCGGACCGAAGGGATGCAGTGACGGGGGATGGGACTGTTCAACTGGCGGCGCGGGGAACGGCGCCGGGGCGGTGACGGGGCGGGGGCCGGGGCTGGTGCCGGTATGGGCTCCGAAGTCGAGGTCGCGGGGAGCGGTGGGTCCTCGGTGGCTGGCGCTCCGGAGGCGTCGGTGGGTGCGGATGCGGGTGGCGTCGGGCCGGGTCAGGACGCCTCCGCGCGTCCGGGGGCCGGTGGCGAGGGCGGGGGCTGGTCCGCCCTGCCGCCCGTGCGGCGTGTGCTGACGGCACCGCGTACCGTCGCGACGCCGGACTTCGCCGGCACGCTGTCCACGCACCGCGACCACTCCTTCCGCCGCGAACTGCGCCACGAGATCCGGGCCGAGGCCCCCGCCGGGGTGCTCAACGACGTCCTCACGCCCGTCACCGGCCGGCCGTCCTCCCTCGGGCTGCCGTCGCTGCGCCTTCCGGTCGCGGGGCGGCCGGAGGAGGGGCCGACGACGGCGGGTGCTGGTACGGGGGTGAGCGCCGGGGGCCGAGTGGGGCTGGGAGCGGTCCCGTGGGGCGATGCGGGTACGGGGTCGGTGGCTTCGGGCTCGGTGGGTTCCGGATCGGCGGGTTCGAGGGCGGTTGCCGGCGCGGGTGCCGCTGCTGGTGCTGGTGCGGGCTTGGCTGCGGGGTCGGGCATGAGGCCGGGCGCCGGGGAAAGCGTCCGGGCACGCTCAGGTACCCGGGCGCATGCCGGTAAGGGTGCCGGTACCGGAGTGGACGCGAATGCTGGTGAGGCCGCTGTGCGGCGTTCCCGGGCGGCCTCCGGCTCCACCGGGCCGGCGGGCCCTTCGGGGGTGATCGCCGCCGCGCAGCGGTCGGCGTCCACGGCGTCCGCTTCCGCCGCTGCCCCCTCGCTCTCCCCCTCGGCCTCCGCTCCCTCTACCGTGCCGGGGGCTCGCGCCTCACGGGCCGGACGGTCGGCGCCCGTCCAGCGGGCGGCCACCCGCACTTCACTCACCTCGGCACCTCCGCCCGTACAACCACCGCGCCGGCTCCGCGCGGTTGGCGCCGACACACCACCGTCCCCGGTTGCCGCCGTCCAGGCCCCTGCACTCCCTGATCCGCCACCGGCCGGACCCCGCGAACCTGCCGCCGACACGCCACGCGACACGCCGGCGAACGGCAGCCCCTCCGCCGAACTCCCCACGCCCCAGCGCCAGGCCGCGCCACGACGTATGACCGTACGGCGCATACGTCGCGCTCCGCAGGCACACACGGGCAACCCCACGAACCGTCCGTCGGACACCGCACGGACCCCCGACGCGACGCCCCCTACAAGTACGGGACCAGAAGAAAGCCCGACCACAAAGGCAAGCACGGGCACACCTGCCCCTCGCTCCACGTCGGCCTCCGCCCGACCGGGTGGGGAAACCACGACACCCTCTGCGCGCAACGCCGAACCCCAAGCACCACGCGCCGTGGCTCCGTCGGCCTCGGCTCCTTCGCCCTCGGCGCGCTCTCCGTTGACGGGTGCGCAGGATGTGCATGGCGGTGTGCTCGGGTCCGCACGTCCTGGGCGTGGAACGGATGCCGCTGGGTCGCCGCGTGGTGGGGCAGCGTCTCCTGGGCTGGATGGGTCGGCTGCGTCCCTGCCATCCGCTTCCCGTTCTCCTCAGGGTGCGCCGGTGCAGCGGGCTGCTGCGGATTCGTCCGCTGCTGCCAGCGTCGTCACCCCGCAGGCAGCCGTGCAACGCTCCGTATCCGATGTGGCCGTTTCCGCAAGCTCGTTGCCCTCGCACCACTCTGTGTCCGACGGGCCTGCGGATGCCGGCACTGACCATTCCGGTGACCGCCGTCGCTCGTCCGGCAGGGCGGGGGGCGAGCGGCGCGCCGGGCTCGGCGCACCGGTCAGCGCAGCATCGACGTCTCAGGCCCCGGTGTCAGCGCTCCCTGGAAGCTCCGCCGAGAGGGCCATGAGCCCCACGCCCGCCGCACCGTCACGTTCCGGGGACAGCACGCCCCCGCTCCAACGTGCCCGTTCCGCGCCTGGGCGTCGTCACGGGCTCGGCGCACCGCTCCGGCAGGATGCGGCCGGGCAGGGCGGCACCGAGGCACGTCGCATCCCGTCCGGACCGGCGACGCCCGTCCCGTCCGTCACCCGCCCGGCAGACGGCTCCGTGCCTCCGGTCTCGGCGTCCCGTCACGTTCCGCCGAACACGCCCGAGAGGGCGCCCACGGAACCGTCCTCGGACATCGGTCCCGGCACGCCGTCAGTCCCAAGAGCCACAGCCGCCGAGCCCGCCACCCCACGCACACCGGTGACGAACGCGGACGTGCGTGCCGAGCTGACCCGTGAGTCGGGCGGGAATCGCGATACGGCCAGGTCCGGTGCGGGCCGTGGCCCGTTGCCGTCATCGGACGGGCAGGCGTCGGGGAGCGTTCGGTCTGCCGGTGGTCGCCGCCCGTCGATCGGTGCGCCGATCGCTCGTTCCACGCTCCGGGACGGTGACGCCGAGAGGACTGCGATTCAGCGCAGTGCATCGACGGCGGAAGCCCGTTCGGGGCGCCCCGCTTCCCGCGAAGCTCCGGCCCGCAGCGACTCGTCGCGCAACGCCGGAGGTCCCGACTCCGGGCCCAGCGGCACCACGGCGCCCGAGCCACCCGCATCCCCGCCGACCGCCGCACGGATGCCTCTCTCCCAGCCCGTGGCAGCCCCGGCGCACCCCGCGCCCTCGGAACCGCACCACCACGCCGAGGAAGCCGGGCCGCCACCCGTATCCGCACATCCCGGCAGCCCGTCACGCCCTGAAGCCTCCTTGTCCCCGTCAGCCTCGGCCCCATCGGTCTCCCCGTCCACCGTTCAGCTCGCGGTGGCAACCTCCGCAGTGCGAGTCCCAGGACCGGAAACCGGCATGTCCGGGGCGCCGGCGAACGGGCGGTCCGTCCGTCCCCCGCGCACTTCGTCGGGCCCCGGTTCGGCGGACGGACGCAACGACGCACGTACGAGGACGGGGGCCGTCTCCCCGAGCACTCCGCTGTCGTCCCTCCGGCCGCTCACCGTCCGGCAGCCGGTCGTGGAGCCTGCGGGGGACCGGCCGACGGCGTCGGTGGCGCCGCTGCGTCGCTCGTCCTCCCGGGCGAGTGTGCCCTTGCCCGTGGTTCCGCTCCGCACCGCTCGGACCGGCCCGTCTGCGGGGTCGGGGAGGCAGAACGTCCCCTCCCCCCAGGACGGGAAGCAGATCCGTCCAGGGGCGCCCGCTCCCGTCCCGGGTGCAACTCCCAACCCTGGAGTGCCGACGCCGGGCGCCGGGCTTCCCGTATCCGACGCCCGGCCGCCCCGGCACGGAGCAGAGTCGCCGGCGCGCGGAACAGGACTGCCGCTCCCGGGCAACGAGACGCAGGTACAGCGGCTCGTCCAGCGCCGTACGACCACAACCTCCGCCCCCATACCCCGGCACGCCCCAAGCATCACCTCCACACCCCAGACCACCCCAAACCCCATGTCCACTCCCACCCAGGCCACCCCAGCCATCAGCCCCCAAAAA
>NZ_JCANQV010000315.1:0-6284 GCF_059553635.1 Candidatus Streptomyces philanthi | reverse complement strand
CCTGCGCCGGCCCCACCGCCCTGATCACCCGTGCCGACCGCACCAGATCACGCCCGTTCATGGTGATCACCCTGCCACCGACCACGCCCCGTGCGGACACCGTTCCCCCGCCGTTCACCCGCAGGGCGCCGAGCCCACCGAACGTCCACCCCATCCGCCCCGTACGACCGCCCCGCCCCCCCCCGGACCCGAAGCACACCCTGGTGCACAAGTCGATCACGTGGCATCGTCCTGACATGCCGCGTCCGCGCACCCACCGCCGTGCGCGGCCGACGCCGACCACGCGTACCGTCCGGGAGCCGATCATGACCACCGCACCGCAGCCCGCCCAGCAGCCGGAACCCCTCTGGCAGCCAGGACCGGACCGCATCGCCGGCGCCCGGCTCACCCGCTTCCACGCCTGGGCCGCCGACCACCACGGCGCCCCCGCACCCGTCCCCGGCGATCCCCAGGCCGACTACGCCGCCCTGCACCGCTGGTCCGTCGACGACCTCCCCGCCTTCTGGGCCGCCGTCGCCGAGTGGTTCGACGTCCGCTTCACCACCCCGTACGAGACCGTCCTCGCCGACCGCGCCATGCCCGGCGCCCGCTGGTTCCCCGGCGCCACCCTCAACTACGCCGCCCACGCGCTGCGCCCCGCCGACGACCCCGACCGCGCCGGCACCCCCGCCCTGCTGTACGCCGACGAGACCCACACCCCCACCACCGTCACCTGGGCCGCACTGCGCGACCAGGTCGCCTCGCTCGCCGCCGCCCTCCGCCGCCTCGGCGTCCGCCCCGGCGACCGCGTCAGCGGCTACGTCCCGAACATCCCGCAGGCCGTCACCGCCCTCCTCGCCACCGCGGCCGTCGGCGCCGTCTGGACCTCCTGCGCCCCCGACTTCGGCGCCCGCAGCGTCCTCGACCGCTTTCAGCAGGTCGAACCCGTCGTCCTGTTCACCGTCGACGGCTACCGCTACGGCGGCAAGGAACACGACCGCCGCGAGACCGTCACCGCCCTGCGCGAGGGCCTGCCCACCCTCCGCGCCGTCGTCCACATCCCGCTCCTGGACACCCCCGCCCCCGAAGGCACCCTCAACTGGTCGGACCTGACCGGGAACGACGAAGAACCGGTCTACGAACCGGTTCCCTTCGACCATCCGCTGTGGGTCCTGTACTCTTCCGGCACCACCGGCCTGCCCAAGGCCATCGTCCAGTCCCAGGGCGGCATCCTCCTCGAACACCTCAAGCAGACCGGCCTCCAGTGCGACCTCGGCCCCGGCGACCGCTTCTTCTGGTACACCTCGACCGGCTGGATGATGTGGAACTTCCTCGTCGGCGGCCTCCTCGTCGGCGCCACCCTCGTCCTCTACGACGGCAGCCCCGGCCACCCCGGCATCTGCGCCCAGTGGCAGATCGCCGCCCGCACCCGCGCCACCTTCTTCGGCACCTCCGCCGCCTACGTCATGGCCTGCCGCAAGGCCGGCGTCCACCCCGCCCGCGACCTCGACCTGAGCACCGTCCGGTGCGTCGCCACCACCGGCTCGCCCCTGCCGCCCGACGGCTTCCGCTGGCTGCACGACACCTTCCGCGAGAGCGGCGCCGACCTGTGGATCGCCTCCGTCAGCGGCGGCACCGACGTCTGCAGCTGCTTCGCGGGCGCCGTCCCCACCCTCCCCGTCCACATCGGCGAACTCCAGGCCCCGGGACTCGGCACCGACCTCCAGGCATGGGACGTCCACGGCGGGCCCGTCACCGACGAGGTCGGCGAACTCGTCGTCACCGCGCCCATGCCGTCCATGCCGGTCCGCTTCTGGAACGACCCCGGCGGCCGCCGCTACCACGACAGCTACTTCGACATGTTCCCCGGCGTCTGGCGGCACGGCGACTGGATCACCCTCACCTCCCGCGGCAGTGTCGTCATCCACGGACGCTCCGACTCCACCCTCAATCGCCAGGGCGTCCGCATGGGCTCCGCCGACATCTACGAGACCGTCGAACGCCTCCCCGAGATCCGCGAATCCCTCGTCATCGGCATCGAACTCCCCGACGGCGGCTACTGGATGCCCCTCTTCGTCCACCTCGCCCCCGGCGTCACCCTCGACGACGACCTGCGCAACCGCATCAAGCAGACCCTGCGCACCCACCTCTCCCCGCGCCACGTCCCCGACGACATCATCGAAGTACCCGGCGTCCCCCACACCCTCACCGGCAAGCGCATCGAGGTCCCCGTCAAACGCCTTCTCCAGGGCACCCCCCTCGACCAGGCCGTCAACCCCGGCTCCGTCGACGACCTCGAACTCCTCCGCCACTACGAGCGCCTCGCCGAGGACCGCAACCGGTAGGAGACCGCGCCCCACCGCCGTTGTCAGACCCCCCGATTACTCTCGGTGACGAATGAACTCCGCGGCGCACCACAGCGCCGCGGACCGTCCGCCCCCAGGGGGAGCCATGACACCGACCACCCGCCCCACCGACCACCGGCTGCGCCGCGAGATCCCCAGCACCGCCGCCGTCCTCGCCGACGAACGGGACTTCGCGGCCATGCGCCGCTACCGCACCTTCCCCTTCGACGACCACCACAGCTACCTCCGGCAGCTCGAAACCCTGCTGCGCACCCTCACCGACCAGGGCGTCCCCACCACCCTCGCCCTCTTCGACCCCGACGCCTACCACGCCTACTGCGAGGACCTCGGCCTCGAACCGGACCGCCCCGACAGCCGCGCCCGCTACACCGCCGCACTCGCCGGCACCGCCCCCACCGTGGCCTACAGCGGGGAACCCCTGGAACAACTCCTGCCCCTCCTCGTCGAGGAGGCCGAACGCCAGTCGGCCTGGGAACGCGCCACCGACCTCCTCGGCCGCGCCGGCGACTGCGAGGAATGCGGCACCGACCTCGCCGACGCCGCCTTCACCCGCGCCACCCAGGCCGTCACCCGGCTCCTCGACCTCCTCGGCGACGGCACCCACCACCTGGTGTGCAGCGTCCCCGCCGCCGAACCCGCCCTCCTCGCCATGCTCCACACCACCTCACGCGACGGCGGACGGCTCCAGCTCTCCGAACCCCACGCCCTCGCCTTCTGCACCGTCCTCGCCGCCGGAATCGCCCTCGGCACCCCCGGCGGACTCGTCACCCGCAGCAACCCGGCGCAGCCCCCGCCACCGGACACCACCGCCCCCGGCGCCGTCGTCCGCGGCTGGTCCCTGCGCGACGGATGGCTCCGCCCCCTCAGCGCGGCCCAGGTCTTCACCGCCTACTGCACCGACGCCGCCACCGGCGAGCCCGTCCCGCCCGAGCACCGCGTCGAATACGCCGCCGGCCTGCCCCTCCCACCACCGCCCGAGGACCACCGGCACCACTGACCCCTCCGCACACGACGACGGCCGCCCCGCCACACGGGCGGGACGGCCGTCCCCACACGGCGCCGGGCGCCGCACGGACTCACTCCCCGGAGAGCACCGCCTGCGCGGCGACCCGCGCGTCCTCGGCGGAGTCCGCCGCACGCGCCGCGGCGGCGGCCCGCTCGCACTGCGCCAGCGTGTGCTTCGCCAGCGTCGCCCGCACATACGGGATCGACGCCGCACCCATGGAAAGGCTGGTGACACCGAGCCCCGTCAGCACACAGGCCAACAGCGGATCGGAGGCAGCCTCACCACAGACACCACAGCTCTTGCCCTCGGCCTTCGCGGCCTCCGCCGACAGCGCCACCAGGTCCAGCAGCGCCGGCTGCCACGGGTCCTGGAGCCGGGAGACGGCCCCCACCTGGCGGTCGGCGGCGAAGGTGTACTGCGCCAGGTCGTTGGTGCCCAGCGACAGGAACTCCACCTCCTGCAGGATCGAACGCGCCCGCAGCGCCGCCGACGGGATCTCCACCATCGCACCGAACTTCGCCTGGAGACCGGCCTCCCGGCACGCGTCCGCGAACGCCTTGGCGTCCGCCCGGTCCGCCACCATCGGGGCCATGACCTCAAGGTAGACCGGCAGCCCCTCGGCGGCCTTCGCCAGCGCGGTCAGCTGGGTGCGCAGCACGTCCGGGTGGTCCAGCAGCGACCGCAGACCCCGCACACCCAGCGCCGGGTTCGGCTCGTCGGCCGGCGTCAGGAAGTCCAGCGGCTTGTCGGCACCGGCGTCCAGCACCCGCACCACGACCCGCCCCTCGGGGAAGGCCTCCAGCACCTTGCGGTACGCCTCGGTCTGCTTCTCCTGGGACGGCGCCCTCGTGCTGTCGTCCAGGAACAGGAACTCGGTACGGAACAGCCCGACGCCCTCCGCGCCGGCCTCCACCGCCGCCGGCACGTCCGCCGGACCGCCGACGTTCGCCAGCAGCGGCACCTTGTGCCCGTCCGACGTCGCGCCCGGGCCGGACGCCGCCGCCAGCGCGGCCCTGCGCTCCGCGGCGGCCCGCTCCAGCTCCGCCCGCTTCTCCGCGCTCGGGTCGACGAACACATCGCCCGTGCTGCCGTCGACCGCGATCACCGTGCCCTCGACCAGCTCCTGCGCACCCGGCAGCGCGACCACGGCCGGAACACCCAGGGCCCGCGCGAGGATGGCGCTGTGGCTGGTCGGCCCACCCTCCTCGGTCACGAACCCGAGCACCAGCGCCGGGTCGAGCAGCGCGGTGTCCGCCGGCGCCAGGTCCCGCGCGATCAGCACGTACGGCTCGTCGCTGTCCGGGACGCCCGGCATCGGCACGCCCAGCAGCCGCGCCACGATCCGGTTGCGTACGTCGTCGAGGTCCGCGACCCGCCCGGCGAGGTACTCGCCGGCACCGGCCAGCAGCGCCCGGTAGGCGGCGAACGCGTCGTACACCGCGCGCTCCGCGGTGCTGCCGACGGCGATCCGCCGCTCCACGTCGGCGATCAGCTCCGGGTCCTGCGCCATCATGGCCTGCGCCTCAAGGACGGCCTGCGCCTCCCCGCCCGCCAGGTTGCCCCGCGCGATCAGGTCGGCGGCCACGGCCTCCACGGCCTGGCGGGCGCGCCCCTGTTCACGCTCCGCCTCCTCGGCAGGGATCTGCTTGGCCGGCGGCTCCAGTACCGCTGTCCCCATGTGCCGCACCTCGCCGATCGCCACCCCGTGGCTCACGCCGACGCCTCGCAGCGTTGTCTCCATGTCACCCGTCTCCGGTTGGTGCGGCGGCACGCCGCCGCGGTGGATGTTCGTCCTGCCGTCGGAGGGACGGCCTCCGGCTACTGCCAGGAGAAGAGCGTGTCGCCGGCCTTGACGTCGCCGTCCTCACGGAGATCGCCGAGGGCGTCGGCCGCGGCGTCGAGGGCGACGACCGGGCAGACCGGCGACTTGCCGGCCTCTTCGACGGCCGCGGGGTTCCAGCGCACGACGGCCTGGCCGCGGGTCACGGTGTCGCCCTTGGCGACGAGGAGCTCGAAGCCCTCGCCGTTGAGCTGGACGGTGTCGATGCCGAGGTGCGTCAGCACCCCGTGGCCCTCGCCGTCCACGACGACGAACGCGTGCGGGTGGAGCGAGACGACGACGCCGTCGACGGGCGCGACGGCCTCGGAGGGCTCACGCACGGGGTCGATGGCGGTACCGGGACCCACCATCGCGCCGGAGAACACCGGGTCGGGCACGGCCGCGAGTCCGATGGCGCGTCCGGCGAGGGGGGACGTCACGGTGGTCATGGGAAGCCTCCCAGGGGTGGAGATTCAACAGGCCGCCGTCACTACCTGTCCTGGACGGCGCACCGGTCAGAGCGTAAGTCATAAGAACTGACGCACCCGCACGCACGACATCGGGGCGCATCACCTGGAGCAGCGAGGAATCGATTTGCCTCGCCCACGCCGGAGCTGTACTGTCGAAGACCTGCCCCGGACAGCCAGACCGCAGCAACTGCGGCCGGTGGAACGTGGGCGGCACTCCTTCGAATCGTGATTCGTATTATCGAATTAATGCTTCTGCATGTCTGCGGAAAAGTAAGCGAATCGAGAGGCCGAAAAGGTCTGATAGAGTGTGAAACACCGAAGGGAAGCGCCCGGAGGAGCCCGGAAGGGAATCCGAAGGAAGCGTCCGTTCCTTGAGAACTCAACAGCGTGCCAAAAGTCAACGCCAGATATGTTGATACCCCGTCCACTTCGGTGGATGAGGTTCCTTTGAAAAGTCCATCCCGGCCCTTGTGGCTGCGGGTGGCGCACACAGCGAGGACGCTGTGGACCACGAGGACTATTCCTCCTTGTGGTTCCGCTCTCGTGTGTGCTGTGCCGGATGACCGGCGAGCATTCACGGAGAGTTTGATCATGGCTCAGGACGAACGCTGGCGGCGTGCTTAACACATGCAAGTCGAACGATG
>NZ_JCANQV010000314.1:0-6328 GCF_059553635.1 Candidatus Streptomyces philanthi | reverse complement strand
ATGCGGCGGAGTGTCGTCGTGGACTCGTCGCGGGTCTCGGGGCGTCCGGGGGGCGGCGGCATCGCGCCGGGGGCCCCGCCGCCGAAGGGCGGGATGAGGGCGGTGGCCTCCGCGTCCGCGGTGACCGGCGGGATCAGGGCGGTGGCCTGGGAGTCCGCCGCGATCGGCGGGATGAGCGCGGTGGCCTCCGCGTCCGCCGTGACGGGCGGGATCAGCGCCGTGGGCTCGGACCCGCTCACGGCGGGCGGCAGGGGCGCGCCGTGCTGCGGCGTCGCGGGCACCAACTGCCCGGAGGGGTAGGGCTGCTGATGCGGCGGCGGCTGCGCGCCGTAGGGCTGCTGATGCCCGTACGGCGGTGCCTCGGGGGGCAGCGCGCCGGGGGCGTGGTGGGGCCGGTCGCCGTACTGCGGTGCGGGGGCGCCCTGGTACGGCGGCGGGAACGTTCCTCCGTGGGCGGGCGGCTGCTGCGGGGGGTAGGGCTGTCCGGGCTGGGGCGCGCCGTACGGCTGCGGCGCGGACTGCGCGCCGGGCCCCCAGGGCTGGCCCCAGGGCTGACCGGCCGGGGGCGTGCCGTGCTGCGGGGCGGCCCACGGCTCACCGTTGGGGGGCAGCACCACGCCCTCCCGCGGGGTTCCGGCCGCAGAATCCTGCGGGTCGTGACCCTGTCCGCGCTGCGTCACCGGGGCTCCTACCGTCGTACGGTCCTACGGAATCGTCGGGTCACGCTACCGGTTCGCGGCGGCGTTCGCCCACGGGCCCGGTCCCGGCCACCGGTCACCGCGGCCGTCCCCGGCGCGTACCGGGGGCCGGGGAACGTCTCCGGCGCGCCGCCCGGCCCGTACGTACGACCGCACGGGGAGGCGTCGTCGCGGGGCCGGCCGGCGGGCAGGACACCGGACGTCCCGTCACCTCCCCGGCCCCTCCGTCCTCTCTTTCCTCCTCCTTTCCCTCACTCCTCGTTCGCGCGGCCGCAAGCCCTTAGGCCCCCGAAATGCCCCGGTCCCGCCCGTACTCGGGCTTCTCCCGGGGCACGCCGGGGGATCTCTCCGGCCGGGCGGCGTTCCTAGGCCGCGGCCCGCAGTTCCATCCGGGCGCTGAACTCCCGTACCACCGGCTCGTCCCGGTACGGCTCCAGCCGCAGCCGGAAGTCGTCCAGGTACTCCGCGCCGCGGTGCGAGCGCATCGTGTCGAGGAGTTCCACGGCCCGGGTGCCGGTGTGGCAGGCGAGTTCGACCTCGCGCTGCTGCACCTGGGCGGAGGCCAGCAGCAGCAGGCCGATGGAGCGGCGGCGGACCCGGTCGGACGGGTGCCCGTCCAGTGCCTCCTGCGCGCGTTGCGCGGCGGGCGCCGCCTGCCCCAGGTCGCGGTGGCAGTGGGCGAGTTCGTCGGCGAGGTACGCCGGGGAGAAGTGGCCGATCCAGTGCGGGTCGTCGCCCGCCTCGGTGGCGGCCTCGGCGCGGTCCATCGAGGTCAGGGCGCGGCCCGCCGCCGTCTGGAAGGACCGGGCGTCGCCCATCAGCGCGTGCCCGCGCGCCTCCGCGGCGTGGAACATCGCCTCGGCGCGGGGCGGGACCTGCCCGCGTGCTCCTTCCTGTGCGGCCCGCGCGAGTTGGGCGATCTCACGGGGGTTGCCGAGCGCGGCGGCGAGATGGCTCATGCTCGCGGCGAGGACGTACCCGCCGTAGCCGCGGTCGCCGGCCGCCTGCGCCAGACGCAGCGCCTGGATGTAGTAGCGCTGCGCGAGGCCGGGCTGGCCGGTGTCGACGGCCATGTAGCCGCCCAGTTCCGTCAACCGGGCGACAGCGGCGAACAGTTCGCGTCCGACGGCCTCGCGGTACGAGCCGGCGAGCAGCCCGGAGACGACGCTGTTGAGGTAGTGCACCACCACCGGGCGGACGTGTCCGCTGCCGAAGCGGTGGTCGAGTTCGCCGAGTGCCGCGGTCATGGCGCGTACGGCGGCGACATCGGAGACACCGACGCGGGAGCCCGCCTTGCGGGCCACCTGGGTGTCGGCCCCGGTGATCAGCCAGTCGCGGCTGGGTTCCACCAGGGCGGAGGCCGCCACCGTCGAGCCGCTGAGGAAGTCGCGGCGGCCGACGTCGCTGCGCCACAGCTCGCAGACCTGCTCGATGGCGCCGAGCACGGTCGGGGAGAACTGGAGTCCCACCCCGGAGGCGAGGTTCTTGCCGTCGGCCATCCCGATCTCGTCGAGGGTGACGGTGCGGCCGAGCTTGCGGCCCAGTGCCTCGGCGATGACGGCCGGGGCGCGGCCGCGCGGCTGCTGTCCGCGCAGCCAGCGGGCCACCGAGGTCTTGTCGTACCGCAGGTCGAGGCCGTGTTCCGCACCGCACATGTTGACGCGGCGGGCCAGTCCGGCGTTGGAGCAGGCGGCTTCCTGGATCAGCGTCTGCAACCGTTCGTTGGGCTGCCGTGTGACGAGTGGCCTTGCGGCCATGCTGTACCCCCTCTGACTGCTGCGCGTTCACCGCTGAACGCCGTTCCTTGTCCTCAATTCCCCGCAGATATCCCGGATATCCCGGACTCTTCGCGGCGGAATATGACGAGTGCAATGAGTGTGACGAATGAGATCTATGGGACTAATGGGTTGAGCGCGGGTATAACCGTCCGATGACTACCCACGTCGCGCGCCAGCGCCGTACCCGCGCCCCCGGAATTGCCTCCATGCGCCCCGCGCCCCCGGACCGCGCCTCGCGAACGCCCTGCTCAGCCCGTGTTTCCCTACCGGGAAAGGGGGTTGACCCACGCGCCGCCCGGCGCACGGCCACCGGCCCGCCTCCACCGCCCCTTCCTCCTCCCCGCCCCCGGTCGCCGGATGCCGCACCGTCCCGGCCGCCCCACCTAAACCGCACGTAAGGTGGAACATCCGGACGGGGGCGACCGGCTCCCGTGGCACACCGAAAGGAACCGGTGGACAGAGTGGCGGAACAGATCGAGGGGCGGGGCGCCGCGGCGCCGCTCACGGGGGACTCGGGCGCTGTGCCCGCTGTTCGGATAGAGGGCCTGTGGAAGAAGTTCGGTGAGCAGGTCGCGGTCGCGGGCATCGACCTGACGCTGCCCGCCGGCCGGTTCATCGGCCTGGTCGGCCCCAACGGCGCGGGCAAGACGACCACGCTGTCCATGGTGACGGGACTGCTGCGGCCGGACTCCGGCCGCGTCGAGATCAGCGGGCACGACGTGTGGCAGGACCCGGTGGCGGTGAAGTCCCGGATCGGTGTCCTCCCCGAGGGCCTGCGCCTGTTCGAACGGCTCTCGGGCCGCGAACTGCTCGGCTACATGGGGCGGCTGCGCGGGCTGCCCGGTGACGAGGTCGACAAGCGCGCCGACCAGCTGCTGGACGTCCTGGGCCTGGCCGCCTCGCAGCACAAGCTCGTCGTGGACTACTCCACCGGTATGCGCAAGAAGATCGGGCTGGCCGCGGCGCTGCTGCACAACCCGGAGGTCCTCTTCCTCGACGAGCCCTTCGAGGGCGTCGACCCGGTGTCGGCCCAGACCATCCGGGGTGTCCTGGAGCGCTACACGGACTCCGGCGCCACGGTGATCTTCTCCAGCCATGTGATGGAACTCGTCGAGTCCCTGTGCGACTGGGTCGCGGTGATCGCCGCCGGGCGCATCCAGGCACAGGGCCCGCTCGAAACGGTGCGCGGTGCGGCACCGACGCTCCAGGAGGCGTTCTTGGAGCTGGTCGGCGAGGGCAGCCGCCGCCGTGCCGGGCAGCAGAACCTCGACTGGCTGGGCGGCGGCGCCCGATGAGCACCGCTTCTCCCGCGGCCGCCCCGTCGGCACCCGCCGTCTTCGTCCGGCTGAAACTGTCGCTGCTGCGCAACGGGCTGCGGCAGTCACCGGGCCGCACCATCGCCTATGTCGCGTCGATCATCGTCGGGCTGCTGTTCGCGGCCGGTGTGGTCCTGGGTCTGGTCGCGCTGCGCGGCACCTCGCACATCGCGGCGCTGGCCGTGCTGCTGACCGGCATCCTCACCGCCGGCTGGGCGGTGATGCCGCTGTTCTTCCCGTCCGGTGACGAGACGCTGGACCCGTCGCGGCTGGTGATGCTGCCGTTGCGGCCGGGGCCGCTGGTCATGGCGCTGCTGGCGGCGTCGCTGGTCGGGGTCGGGCCCGTGGTCACCCTGGCACTGGCGGCCGGCGCGGTCGTCGCCCTCGCGGAGGGGCCGGTCGCCGCGGTGTTCGGCGTACTGGCGGCCGTCCTGGTGGTGTTGGTGTGCGCCTGTCTGGCACGGGCCATCGCCACCGCCTCGGTCCGGCTGCTGACCAGCCGCCGCGGCCGTGACCTGGCCGTGCTGAGCGGTCTGTTCATCGCGGTCGGCGCCCAGGGCATCAACCTCGCCGTCCAGAAGCTCCAGACCCAGGACGCCCTGGCCGTCCTGGAGCCGATGAGCGAGGTCGTGCGGTGGGTGCCGCCGGCATCGGCGATCGCGGCCGTCGCGGACGCCTCCGACGGCGCGTACGGGCGGGCCGCCGCGGGCCTGGGGCTGACGGTGCTGGCGTTGGCGCTGCTGCTGTGGTGGTGGCGGCGGACCCTCACCACCCTGATGACGGCACCCGATTCGTCCACCCTCCAGGCCGCGGAGAAGAAGACCAAGCGGCGCTCCGCGGGGTCCGCGCCGCGCGGTGCGGCCCGGCTGCTGCCGGACGGCCGGACCGGCGCGGTGATCCTGCGCTCCCTGCGGTACGCGTGGCGCTACCCGAAGGCGAAGATGTCCTGGGCGTCGTCGCTGATGGTGGGCCTGCTGGTGCCGGTGGTCACGGCCGCGCAGGGCAACGGCTCGATGTACGCGACGTTCACGGCGTCCGCGCTGCTGGGCATGCAGATGTACAACCAGTTCGGGCAGGACACCTCGGCCTTCTGGATGGTCGCCTCGACGATCGCCTCGCCCCGTGACGCGTTCGTCGAACTGCGGGCGCGGGCCCTGATGCTGGCCATGGTGGCCGTCCCGTACACCACGCTGGTGGTGGCCGGTACCGCCGTGTTCCTGGACGCGTGGTCGCAGTTCCCGGAGGTCTACGGGCTGTCGCTGGCGCTGCTGGGCGCGCTGATCGCCACGGGCGCGCTGTCCTCGGCGCTGTTCCCGTACTCGATCCCGTCCGAGGGCAACAAGAACGTCGCGCCGGGCCAGGGGGCCATCGCGTGGTTCAGCCTCTTCGGCGGCCTGATCGTGGGTACGGTCCTCAGCGCGCCGCTGCTGGTGCTGACCCTCTGGCTGCACCTCGCCGGCCTCCACGCCTACCTGTGGGTGCTGCTGCCCGCGGGCGTGGTGTACGGCCTGGTCATGGCGACGGTGGGCCTGCGCGTGGCCGCGCCCCGGGTGGCGCGGCGGCTGCCGGAGATCCTGGCCGCGGTCAACAAGGGGTGACGGACGGGTCTTCCGTCGCACGACAGGGGCGTCCTCGGCAGGTGTCTGCCGGGGGCGCCCCTGCGCGTGCGCCCGGGGCGTCGCGGCGGGCCCTGGCGCGGCGTTCCGCCGGCGGATCGGGAGGTGCGTCGGAGGGCCGGCGGCCCACCTGGGAGCCACCACCGGAAAGTTATCCACAGGCTTCGGCGGGGCGTGGACGCGCGCGGTAGCGTCAGCAATCGATCCGAACACGAGGACGAACGGGGGGTGAAGGCCGTGCGACGCATCGCCGTCACGCTGGTCGTGGGGTGGCTGGCGCTGCTGGGGGCCGCCGTACCGGCGGTCGCGGCCCCCGCGCCGCCGCCCGGCCGGACCGCCTACATCGCCGACCGGCTCCGCCACGACCCGGTCTACATCAGCGACCAGATGCCCCGCGCCCTGCCCCGCTCGGCCGCGCCCGAGTTCGCGGAGCGGGCCCGGCGGCTCGGCGTGCCGACCTATGTCGTCGTCCTGCCCGACGCCGACTTCGTCAACGGCGGCACCTTCCTCGCCGGTGTCCACGACCGGCTGGGCCGCAAGGGCCTGTACGTCGTGCTGGGCCCGGGCGGCGCCCCCAGCGCGCAGGCGTACGGCGTGGACCTCCCCGGTGTCCAGGACGCCGCCTCGGCGACGCTGTACGAGCTGCCGTACGACGCCACGCCCCGCGAGACGTTCCGGCACTTCGTCGACGTGCTCGCCTCGGGCCGGGCGCACGAGCGCTACCGGGCCGCCGCCGACGCCTCCCGCGCTCGGGGCGGGGAGCCGCTGCCCCGGCTGCACACCACCCTGGGCGACCGCGAGGAACAGAGCCGCCTCTCGGGCCTGGTCATCGCCGGTGTACCGCTGTCGGCCCTGCTGGTGACGCTCTATGTCCGCCGTCGCCGCCGGATGCACCGCGCCGGGTCCGGCCCGCTCCCCGG
>NZ_JCANQV010000313.1:0-6331 GCF_059553635.1 Candidatus Streptomyces philanthi | reverse complement strand
GGGGCCGGAGCCCGACACGTCGAGCCGCGCCAGCACCTCGGCCGTCTCCCGCAGCGCCTCGGCCAGCTCCCGTTCCGCCTCGCCCAGCGACGGCACGTCGGCGGGCGGCGCCTCGCGCACCGGCAGGCAGTGCCAGACGACCTCCACATGCACATCGGCGCCCGTCCCGCCCTCGGGACCGGCCTCGCGCACCTCGGGGACCAGCCCCAGCCCGGTGCCCGCCACGACGACGGCCTCACCGGCCTCCAGGGCCCGCGCGTTGAACTCCGGCGGCCCGCTCAGCCCCAGCGGATGCCCCGGCGCCGGCAACGCCACCCGCAGTCCCGTCGCCCCCAGGGCCCGCAGCCGGCCCAGGGCCAGCGTCAGACCGACCGGTGCCCCTTCGCCGGGCAGGTCCCGCACGCGGTGGACGGCGTCGTCGTCCGCGATCCGGTCCGCAGCATCATCAAGTGGGACAAGTCCGGCCAACAGGGCATTTCCCCAGGCCGTCAGCCGTCCCGAACGCGGTTCATCGAGCATGCCCCCCAGCCTAGGGAACGGCATCGGTGACGAGTGGCGTAGGTTTGCTGGGGGGCAGCGCCTACAGGCGCGCACGACGACCTAGGAACAAGGGGAGACAACGCGCTCATGAGCGATGTGCTGGAGCTGGTGGACGTATCCGTGGTCCGCGAGGGACGGGCTCTGGTGGACCAGGTCTCCTGGTCGGTGAAGGAAGGGGAGCGCTGGGTCATCCTCGGCCCCAACGGCGCGGGCAAGACCACCCTGCTGAACCTCGCCTCCAGCTACCTCTTCCCGACCACCGGAAGCGCCACCGTCCTCGGTGAGCGCCTCGGCAAGGTCGACGTCTTCGACCTCCGCCCGCGCATCGGCATCGCCGGCATCGCGCTCGCCGAGAAGATGCCGCGCCGCCAGACCGTCCTGGAGACCGTCCTCACCGCCGCGTACGGCATGACCGCCCACTGGCAGGAGCGCTACGAGGACATCGACGAGCAGCGCGCCCGCGCCTTCCTCGACCGTCTCGGCATGACCGAGCACCTCGACCGCCGGTTCGGCACCCTCTCCGAGGGCGAGCGCAAGCGCACCCTGATCGCCCGCGCCATGATGACCGACCCCGAACTGCTGCTCCTGGACGAGCCCGCCGCCGGCCTCGACCTCGGCGGCCGCGAGGACCTGGTACGGCGCCTGGGCCGCCTCGCCCGCGACCCCTACGCCCCCTCGATGATCATGGTCACCCACCATGTCGAGGAGATCCCGCCGGGCTTCACCCACGTCCTGATGATCCGCCAGGGCAAGGTCCTCGCCGCCGGCCCCCTCGACCTCGAACTCACCTCGGGCAATCTCTCGCACTGCTTCGGCCTGCCGCTCGTCGTCGAGCGCAACGGCAGCGACCGCTGGACCGCCCAGGGACTTCCCCTTTCCTGACTCCTCGCACACTGTCCCGGGCGGCACCGCGGCCCTACCATGAACGCGTGGATCCATGGGTGTGGTGGCTGATCGCCGCCGTAGGACTGGGTATTCCGCTCGTCATGACCGCGATGCCCGAATTCGGGATGTTCGCCGTCGGGGCCCTCGCGGCCGCCGTCACCGCCGCGGTCGGCGGCGGCACGGTCGCGCAGTTCGTCGTCTTCCTCGCCGTCTCGGTCGCGCTGGTCGCGGTGGTGCGCCCCATCGCCAACCGCCACCGCACCCAGCGCCCCCAGCTCGCCTCCGGCATCGACGCCCTCAAGGGCAGGAGCGCCACGGTCCTCGAACGGATCGATGCCGAGGGCGGCGGGCGCATCAAGCTGGGCGGCGAGATCTGGTCGGCCCGCGCCCTGGACGCGGGACAGGTCTACGAACCCGGTCAAAAGGTCGATGTCGTCGAGATCGAGGGCGCCACCGCCGTGGTCATCTGACCGGAACCCGCTGCGCTACCGGCGGGTCTTCTGAAAGACTCGACCGACAATGCATCCGGTTCGCAGCCGGCAGGACAACGGAAGGGTACGGGAGCCGCCGTGGCACCGATCATCATCGTCCTGATCATCCTGGTGGTGCTCGTGTTCATCGCACTCATCAAGACGATCCAGGTCATCCCCCAGGCCAGCGCCGCCATCGTCGAACGCTTCGGCCGTTACACCCGCACCCTGAACGCCGGCCTCAATATCGTCGTCCCGTTCATCGACACCATCCGCAACCGCATCGACCTGCGCGAACAGGTCGTGCCGTTCCCGCCGCAGCCGGTGATCACCCAGGACAACCTCGTCGTCAACATCGACACGGTGATCTACTACCAGGTCACCGACGCCCGCGCCGCGACGTACGAGGTCGCCAGCTACATCCAGGCGATCGAGCAGCTCACCGTCACCACCCTGCGCAACATCATCGGCGGCATGGACCTGGAGCGGACCCTCACCTCCCGCGAGGAGATCAACGCGGCCCTGCGCGGCGTCCTCGACGAGGCCACCGGCAAGTGGGGCATCCGCGTCAACCGCGTCGAACTCAAGGCGATCGAGCCCCCGACCTCCATCCAGGACTCGATGGAGAAGCAGATGCGCGCCGACCGTGACAAGCGCGCCGCGATCCTCCAGGCCGAGGGCACCCGGCAGTCCCAGATCCTCACCGCCGAGGGCGAGAAGCAGTCCGCGATCCTCCGCGCCGAGGGTGAGGCCAAGGCCGCGGCCCTGCGCGCCGAGGGCGAGGCCCAGGCCATCCGCACGGTCTTCGAGTCCATCCACGCGGGTGACCCGGACCAGAAGCTGCTCTCCTACCAGTACCTCCAGATGCTCCCGAAGATCGCCGAGGGCGACGCCAACAAGCTCTGGATCGTCCCCAGCGAGATCGGCGACGCCCTCAAGGGCCTCGGCGGCGCCCTCGGCAACTTCACCCCCGGCGGAGGCAGCGGCGGCGGCAACCCCCTCGCCAAGACCGCCACGCCGCACCGTGAGGTCCCGCCGATCGACTGATCACCGTGCCCCCTGCGGCATGATCGGGCGCCCACGCACCCGATCATGCCGGGGGAGCGCACATGTCCGTCTGGGAAGCCCTCGCCGTCCTCGGCGCGGGCCTCGCGGCCGGAGCCGTCAACACCGCCGTCGGCTCCGGCACCCTGATCACCTTCCCCGTCCTGCTGGCGGTCGGCCTGCCCCCGGTCACCGCCAACGTCTCCAACACCCTCGGCCTCGTCCCCGGCTCACTCGCCGGAGCCCTCGGCTACCGCCGCGAACTGCGCGGACTGCGCCCCCTCCTCCGCCGCCTCGGCGCCGTCGCCCTCCCCGGCGGCCTCGCCGGCGCCTTCCTGCTGCTGGCCCTGCCCTCCCGCGCCTTCGAGGCCGTCGCCCCCGTCCTGGTCGTCGCCGCCCTCGTCCTGGTCGCCGCCCAGCCCCGGCTCGCCCGCGCCCTGCGCGCCCGCCGCCTCCGCGACGGCGGCACGCCCCACCCGCACGGCGGCCCCGTCCTCCCCACAGGACTCCTCCTGGCCAGCGCCTACGGCGGCTACTTCGGCGCCGCCCAGGGAATCGTCTACCTCGCCCTGATGGGCGTCCTCCTCGACGAGGACCTGCAACGCGTCAACGCCCTCAAGAACGTCCTGGTCCTGCTCGTCAACGGGGCCGCCGCGGTCGTCTTCCTCGCCGCCCTCGCCCTCGACTGGCGGGCCGTCGCCCTCCTCGCCGCGGGCTCCGCGATCGGCGGCCACCTCGGCGCCGTCCTCGGCCGCCGCCTGCCGCCGACCGCGCTGCGCGCCCTCGTCCTCGTCGTCGGACTGACCGCCCTGGTCCCGCTCCTGCGCAGGTGACCACGGCAGCCGGGCCCCGGCTCAAGCGGCCGGCGCCGTCCACTGGGGCAGCCCGTCCCGTACGGTCACCCCGAGCGCAGCCAGCATCGTCTCCGCCGGCGTCGGCTCGAACGGCCGCACCAGCAGCCGCATCCCCGCCTGCTCCGGCGTGCGGTCCGCCTTGCGGTGATTGTCCTCGGCACACGAGGCGACGGTGTTCAGCCAGGTGTCACCACCCCCCTGCGCCCGCGGCACCACATGGTCCACCGTCGTCGCACGCCGCCCGCAGTACGCGCACCGGTGCCGGTCCCTCACCAGCACACCCCGCCGCGACCACGGCGCCCGTTGTCGGAACGGCACCCGTACGTATCTGCTGAGCCGGATCACCCGCGGCCCCGGCACCTCCACCGAAGCGGCCCGGATGCGCAGCCCCGGGTGCGCGTGCTCGACCACGGCCTTGTCCTGCATCACCAGCACCACCGCCCGCCGCAGCGACACCGTCGCCAGCGGCTCGAAACCCGCGTTGAGCACCAACGTCTCGCGCACCCCGACCACCTCCCGGAACCCGTTCGCCACCACGGCGAAGTGGCTCCACTCTGCAAGCGGGACCCCACCCGGACAACGCAATTTCCGCGTATCAGAAGGAGAATGACGCACGATCAGAAAAAGACGGCAGCGGCCGCCCGATCGAGGACCGGACGGCCGCGGAACCGGACGCGTGACGGATCCCACCCCCGTGTGCACAACGGATCCGGAACGCACGGACCGGTGCGGGGCCCCGCACACCCGGGGCCTCCGGCACACGGCGGGCGACACACCGGCGCCCCGCCGCCCCGCCACCGCGGTACCGGCCCGCCGAAGGCCCCTCACGGGACCCCCGGCCGACCACCACTCTGCGGACGGGAAGCGACGGGGCGCAACGGAATTACCGGGCGCCACCCGGAATCAGCTGCCGGCGGGCACCTCGTACGCGCCGATCAGCTGCGCCCGGCCCAACGTGTGGAACCGCAGGTTGAACCCCACCACCGCGGGCGAGGCATCCGCGTCCGGACCCAGCTTCTCCTGGTCGACCGCGTACACGGTGAAGACATAGCGGTGCGGACCGTCCCCGGGCGGCGGCGCCGCGCCCCCGAAGTCCCGCGTCCCGTAGTCGTTGCGGACATGCACGGCGCCCTCGGGCAGCCCCTTCATGTCCCCCGACCCGGCCCCCGCGGGCAGTTCCGTCACCGACGCCGGGATGTCGAACACCGACCAGTGCCAGAACCCGCTGCCCGTCGGCGCGTCCGGATCGAAGCAGGTCACCGCGTAACTCCGCGTCCCCGAGGGCGCGCCCTCCCACCGCAGCTGCGGCGAGGTGTTCCCCTCGGCGTACACCTGCTCCGGCCGCAGCGTCCCACCCGGCTCCAGCTGCTCACTGGTCACCGTGAACTCCGCCACCGGCGGGTGGAAATCGTGCGGGAGCGGCCGCCGCTTCAGCTCGGACACTCGACACCTCCTGATCGCTGGCTGACTACGTGCCCGGCCAGGGTAGAGCCGCCACCACCGCCCACCGGACCACCCGCCTCCACTACCCTCGGAGGCCATGACCGACGTACCGGAACGCACGCCGCTCGGCCGCGGCTTCTTCGACCGCCCCGTTCTGGACGTGGCGCCCGACCTCCTGGGCCGCACCCTCGTCCGCGCCACCCCGGACGGCCCGATCGAACTCCGCATCACCGAGGTGGAGGCGTACGCGGGCGAGCAGGACCCCGGCTCGCACGCCTTCCGCGGCCGCACCGAGCGCAACGCCTCCATGTTCGGCCCGCCCGGCCACGCCTACGTCTACTTCATCTACGGCATGTGGTTCAGCCTCAACCTCGTCTGCGGCCCCGAGGGCCACGCGAGCGGCGTACTGCTGCGCGGCGGCGAGATCCTCACCGGTGAGCACCTGGCCGCCGCCCGCCGCCCCAAGGCACGCTCCGCCCACGAACTCTGCAAGGGCCCGGCCCGGCTCGCCACCGCCCTGGACGTCGACCGCACCCTGAACGGCACCGACCTCTGCGCCGGGCCCACCGCACCGCTGTCCCTGCTGTACGGCACACCCGCCGCCCCCGACCAGCTGCGCAGCGGCCCGCGCACCGGCGTCGGCGGCGACGGCGCCACCCACCCGTGGCGCTACTGGATCGACGGCGACCCCACGGTCAGCCGCTACCGGCCCCACGTCCCCCGGCGACGCGCCACCACGGCTACTTGACGAGGACCTGCGGACCGCCTAACGTGTCCCGAGCCGCTGGACCAGGGCAGCGCCCTCTGCGCGGACCGGCAAGCGGCAACCACTACTCGAAACGATTCCCTCACCGGGTCCTTTTCGCATTGTCGAAAAAGGATTCCCACGGCTCGATTATGAGACGCCGGGAAGAACCGTTAAAGTAGCGGCGCACCGAAGGACACGGCAGGTAAAAGCGCCGCCCTCCGGTGAATCCTCCGAACCCGATCGGAACCGAAATTCGGACCGCTTCCTCTGCGAGGCGGAACGGAAAAAGGATCTGGTAAGGTCGGAGACGCGGAAAGGCCGGAAGGCCGGAACGCACCGGCGGAAAC
>NZ_JCANQV010000312.1:0-6355 GCF_059553635.1 Candidatus Streptomyces philanthi | reverse complement strand
CAGGCGGCGCGCGGCGGGGCGGCCGGGCGGGGGGACGGGGGGACGGTGCGGTTCCTCCGGGTGCGGTGCTGCCGAGTGATTCATCGCTCTCCGTCGTCCGTGTGCGGCCCGCGCCGCGGGGGGGCCCGGGGCGCGGGGGGTCACGTGAACTTCGCGGTGTCAGGGCGACGATAGGCCGCTGCGGTGACACCGCGCAGCGCTTCGGACACGGAACATTTCTGCGATTTTCCGGGATTTCGGCGTGCACCCGGCACGGCGGGGTGATACGTCCGATTGGTCGGTTCGACCGATCGAGGGAGGGACCCCCGATTGGTCAAGTCGGCTTCGATGCGGCACACTTTTAGACTGACCAGTCAGAACAAAGGAGGGGCAGTGGACACCACCACCCGTCAGGGGGCGGCGGTCAACGCCAGGGGGATCGGAGTCGAGGGCCCACGCGGGTGGGCCTTCAGAGGTGTCGACATCTCCGCGGCCCCCGGCTCGCTGATAGCCGTGCAGGGCCCGTCCGGTTCCGGCCGTACCTGCCTGCTGCTCGCCCTCACCGGCCGGATGAAGATCAGCGAGGGCCAGGCGGTCGTCGCCGGCCTGCCGCTGCCCAAGCGCATGGGCACGGTCCGCGGCCGTACCGCCATCGCCCATGTCGCCGGGGTCGCCGACCTCGAACCCGCCCTCACCGTCGGCGAACACCTCAAGGAACAGGCCCTGCTGGGCCGCCGTCTGGAGGGCTCCCCGTTCTCCGGGCTCCCCTGGGGCCGCCGCCACAAGGCCGCCGTACGGGCCGCCGTCGACGCCGCGCTCGCGGCCGTCGGCCTCGACCCGGCCACCCTGCCCAAGGGCCTGCGGACCACCGTCCGCGACCTGGAGCGGCTGGAGGCACTGCGGCTCTCGATCGCCCTCGCCGTCCTGCACCACCCGCGGCTGCTCGCCGTCGACGACGTCGACCTCAAGCTCTCCGCCGAGGAACGCGACCAGGCATGGGAGCTGCTGCGCGACCTCGCCCGCTCCGGCATCACCGTGGTGGCGGTCGGCAGCGACGCCCCCGACGACGCCCTGATCGTCCGCACCACGGCCACCGCGGAGCGCGACACCCCGCAGGCTCCCCCGGCCGGCGCCGAGGCGCCGCGGACCTCCGGGGACGAAGCACCGACGACGCTGAGGGCCGCCTCCGCCGTCACCCGTACCGCACCCGCCACCCCCGCCGGCCCGCAGGGCACGGCCCGTACCCACACCAAGGAGGAAGCGGCCCATGCGTTCGCCGAAACTGGCCGCGCTTGAGCTGAGGCGGTTCGGCCGGGGCAAACTCCCCCGGCTGGCCATCGTCGCCCTCACGCTGATCCCCCTGCTCTACGGAGCGCTGTACCTCTACTCCTTCTGGGACCCCTACAGCCGCCTGGACAAGATCCCGGTGGCGCTCGTCAACGACGACAAGGGTGCGACGGCCGACGGCAAGCGCATCGACGCGGGAACCGAACTCGCCAAGAACGTCAAGGACAGCAACACCTTCGACTGGCAGGAGGTCAACGCGGCCGAGGCCGCGAAAGGCGTCGAGGAGGGCCGGTACTACCTCTCGCTGACCGTCCCCTCGGACTTCAGCGAGCGCATCGCCTCCAGCGCCGGTGACTCCCCCGAGACCGGCGCCCTCCAGGTCCGCACGAACGACGCCAACAGCTACATCGTCGGCTCGATCTCCAAGACCGTCTTCTCCGAGATCCGCGCGAAGGCGTCGGCGAAGTCCTCCCGCGAGTTCCTCGACAAGATCTTCGTGTCCTTCTCCGACCTGCACAACAAGACCGCCGAGGCGGCCGACGGCGCGGGGAAGATCGACAAGGGCCTGAGCGAGGCCAAGGAGGGCTCCGGCAAGCTCGCCGAGGGCCTGGGCACCGCCAAGGACAACACCGGCAAGCTCTCGGGCGGCCTCGGTGAGCTGGACAAGGGCTCCGGCGCGGTCAGCGACGGCGCCGGCACCCTCCACGAGAAGGCCGGCCAGCTCAGCAAGGGCGCCGGTGACCTCGACAAGGGCATCCAGGGCGCCCGCGCCAAGGCACGCGAACTCAGCGTCGGCGCCGGCCAGGTGGCCGACGGCACCCAGCAGCTGGCCGACAAGGTCGACGGTCTCGCCCGGCAGAACCTGCCGATGCTGAAGAAGTACAGCAAGGAGATCAGCGACGGGGCCCGGAGCGTCGCCGACGTGGTCCAGGTCCTCGACAGGAACCTCGACAGGCTGCCCGGTCTCGCCCAGGCCAGTGCCACCGGCACCCGTAAGGCCGCGAACGACGCGCACGCGCTCCACAGCAAGCACTGCGGCGGCGCGGACGACAACCCGTCCTTCTGCACCGACCTCAAGAACCTCGCCGCCGACCTCGACAGCGCCGCCGCCAAGGCCGAGAACGTCCGCGACACCCTCGCGGGCATGAGCCCGGACGAGCAGCGCGCCCGGCTGCAGGAGATCCGCCAGGGCGCCCTGAAGATCGCCGACGAGGCCCCGAAGCTGGCCCGCGACGCCGACGGTCAGATCGCCGACATCCACCGGCTGAACGCCGGTGCCCACAAGGTCTCCGAGGGCGCGGCGCAGTTCGCCACCGGCCTCGGCGCGCTCACCGACGGCAGCGGCAAGATCGCCGACGGCAGCCGGCAGCTGACCGACGGCGCCGGGAACCTCGCCGACGGCGCGGGCCGCGTCCACCAGGGCGTCGGCGCGGCCAAGAACGGCACCGACCAGCTCGACAGCGGCCTCGGCAAGCTCAAGGAGGGCGCGGTCTCCCTCGACGGCGGCCTGTACAAGCTCAAGGACGGCTCCAACCAGCTGGCCGACGGCCTCAGCAGCGGCGTCGCCAAGATCCCGGACTACGACAAGAAGGAGCGCGAGGCGCGCACCGACGTCATGTCCGACCCGGTCGCCCTGGCCGCCAAGTCGATGCACAAGGCGCCCAACTACGGGACCGGCCTGGCCCCGTACTTCATCCCGCTGTCCCTCTGGGTCGGCGCGATGGTCGCGTACATGCTGTTCCAGCCGCTGAGCAAGCGCGCCCTGGCCGCCGGTGCCCCCGGCTGGCGGATCGCGCTGGGCTCCTGGCTCCCGGCGTTCGCGATCGGTGTGGTGCAGGTGGCGGCCCTGATGGCCGTACTGCACTGGGGCCTCGGCCTGGAGATGGAACGCTCCGCCGCCACCGTCGGCTTCCTGCTGCTGGCCGCAGCGGCGTTCACCGCCATCATCCAGCTGCTGAGCGCGTTCTTCGGCCCGGCGGGCCGGGTGCTCACCCTGGTCGTCCTGATGCTCCAGCTGACGTCGGCGGGCGGCACCTACCCGGTGCAGACCAGCCCCGGCTTCTTCGGCGCCATCCACCCGTTCCTGCCGATGAGCTATGTCGTCGACGGCCTGCGCCGGCTGATCACCGGCGGTGACCTGGCCATCGTCTGGCAGGGCAGCATCGTTCTGGCGGCCTTCACGATCGGTGCGCTGGCCCTGACGACCGTCGCGGCCCGCAGCCGGCAGGTCGTGCGGATGAAGGACCTGCACCCGGAGCTGAGCCTGTGAGTCTCGGCTCCGACCCCAGGGGCGGTGCCCTCAGCGGCACCGCCCCCGGTGGGGCGCCCGGGGGCACCGCCCCCGGGCCCGCCCGCACCCCCCGCGCCCGTCCCCGGCGGCAGACCAGCCGCCGCAAGCTCTTCGACGCCGCCGTCACCCTCATCGCCGAGCAGGGCTTCTCCGCCACCACCGTGGACGAGATCGCCGAACGCGCCGGCGTCGCCAAGGGCACCGTCTACTACAACTTCTCCAGCAAGAACGTCCTCTTCGAGGAACTCCTCCAGGAGGGCATCGACGTTCTCGCCGCCTCCCTGCGCCACGCCGCCGACAGCACGGCGGAGCGCGGCGGCACCCGGGTCGACGCGCTCGACGCGATGATCCGCGCCGCTCTCGACTTCATCTCCAGCTATCCCGCCCTCACCCAGCTCTACGTCGCCGAACTCTGGCGCACCAACCGCACCTGGCACACCACCCTGACCTCGGTCCGCGGCCGCGCCCTCAGCGTCGTCGAATCCGTTCTCCACGACGCCGTCGAGGGCGGGGAACTCTCCCGCGAACTCGATGTCCCCCTCACGTCGTCCGCCCTGCTGGGCATGGTCCTGGTGGCCGCCCTGGACTGGCTGTCCTTCCAGCCCGACCGCTCGGTCGAGGACGTCCACGCATCGCTCTCCCGCCTGGTCCAGGGCCGGGTGGGCGCGGTCGCCCGCCGCTGACCGGGGCGTGCGGCGGCCCGGCCCGCTCCCCCACGCGCACGCCCCCTCTGAACCCTCTTCGTACGTCCCTCCTGGCCGTACGCCTCCTCGGTGACATGTCTGTGACAGACATCCCTTGAGGGAATACCAACCAGCGAGTTTAGAATTCCCTGCACGCCGCACGGCACCCGCCCGCCGCGCGGAGAACGGGGGACAGCACACGTGGCCGGAGAGGGCCTGCAGGCGGACATACCGTCACTCAAGGCCGGTGGCAAGGACTTCACCGGCATCGGCACGCGCTACCAGTCCGCCGTGGACACACTGAAGTCCGCGCTGACCGGCCTGGAGGGCAACGACACCCCGCCCTGGGGCGACGACGCCATCGGCGAGAAGTTCGGCATCGTCTACGAGGGCCTGCGCGACGGCATGTACGAGTCCATGGGGCATCTCGCCGCCAAGCTCCAAGAGATCGGCGGCGCCCTCACCACCATGGCCTCCCAGCACGAGGCCAACGAGGACTTCACCGACGCGCTGATGAAGCAGCACGTCGCCAACGCCGAGGCCGACAGCCGGGTGCTCCAGCAGGTCAAGGGCCCGAACACCGCCTGATCCCGGGCGCCGCCCGCACCTGCTTCTTCGTCATCGCTTCGCCGTCCTACGGGGGATTGCTGCCATGTCACTCATGCTGCCCGACTGGGCCGAGTGGATCCTCGACATGCTCGGCTTCGACTGGCCGACCGGTGACGAGGACAAGATGATCGAGTCCGCCGACCAGTGGCGGAAGTTCGCGTCCGCGATCGAACAGTTGCAGACCGAGGGTGTCACCGCGGCGGGCAACGTGCTCTCCCAGAACGCCGGCGACAGCATCGACGGCTTCGGCAAGACCTGGGAGAAGTTCTCCGGCAACGGCTCGGGCCACCTCGACGACGCCCGCTCCGCCGCCGAACTCATCGCCAGCGCCCTGGAGGCGGGCGCCACCATCATCATCGGGATGAAGGTCGCGGTGATCGCCCAACTGGCGATCCTCGCGGCAGAGATCATCGCCGCCCAGGCGGCCGCCCCGTTCACCCTGGGACTCTCCGAGATCGGCGCCGCGGGCGCCACCCAGGCCACCCGTATCATCGTGCGCCGCCTCCTCAAGGAGGCCCGCGAGGCCCTGGTCGAAGCCATCGTCGAAACCCTCAAGGAACCGGCCGTCTCCGCCCTCAAGGCCATGGCCACCGACGCCATCGCCCAGGGCATGAACATGCACTTCGGCGCCCAGAACGGCTTCGACGTCAACCGCAGCCTCAGGACCGGCGCCGAAGAGGGCATCGACGCCGCCAAGAACTCCGGCCAGACCTTCACCGAGGGCCTCCGCGACGCCGCCGGCGCCAAGGCGGGCCACCATGCGCGACAGGGGCTCGATGGGGCGGCGGGGAGGGGTGGGGACGGCGGTTCGGGCCATGGGGCGGGGGCCGGGGACGGTGCCGGTTCTGGGAGTGGGGCCGGGGATGGTTCCGGGGCCGGTGGCGAGCGCGGAGGGTCCGGCTCGGGGACGGGTACCGGTGGTGGCGACGGCGTGGGGGCCCGTTCCGGTGGCGAGCACGGTGGTCCGGGTTCCGGTGCGGGAACGGGAGCCGACTCGGGTTCCGGAACGGGAACGGGGGCCGGTTCAGGTTCCGGAGCGGGAACGGGTTCGGCTTCTGGTTCAGGGGCCGGATCGGGTTCCGGCACGGGGACGGGCTCGGGGTCCGGGTCCGGGTCCGGGTCCGGGTCCGGGTCCGGGTCCGGGTCCGACAACAGCTCCGGTGGTGCCGACGGCGCAGGCAACCGCCACACCGACACCACCGGCCCGCACTCCACCACACCGTCCGACGGCAGCACCCCGCAGGGGACGGACCCCCACCACCGCGTACCCGATGCCCAACCGCTGCCGCCCCCGGACCAACGCTCCCCCTTCGACGAGGGCTACCGGGGCAGCCACAACACCCCCTCACCCGACTCGGTGAGCACCCAACCCGCCCACGACACCACTCCGGACACGGCCCGCCCGAATCACAACGACTCCATCAGCACTCAGCCGGCACACGACACCACCAGCACTCAGCCCGCCCACGACACCACCCCACCCTCCGCACGCCCGGACCACGACAAC